>JBKJNP010000186.1:0-4702 GCA_046593565.1 Sphingomicrobium sp.
ATGCCTTCGGCCAGTCGGTTCTTGGTCCGCGCCTGCAACAGACAGCGCGACAGCACGTCGCAGTCGGCCTGGCGGTCGCGGCCCTCGGCGGTGACGAAGACTTCGCAATGTTCTTCAAAGTTCATCAGCCAATAGGGCAGCTGCAAATTGTCGACGTTGAACAATTCTCCGCAATTCTTGAACGCGGCCGAATATTCGCCGTGCGGATCGATCATCACGATATGGCCCTCGGGGCTCAATTCGGAAATTCGGTGGAGGATCAGGCTGACGCTGGTCGACTTGCCGGTACCGGTCGATCCAAGCACCGCGAAATGCTTGCCGAGCATCGGGTCGACATAGAGCGCGCCGCGGATGTCGTCGGTCGGATAGACCGTGCCGATCTCGATATGGGCTTCGTCCGAGGCGGCGAAGATGGCGCGCATATCCTCGGTGTTGACCGGATAGATCGGGCTGCCCGGGATCGGGTAGCGGGTGACGCCGCGGCGGAAATTGGTCATCCGTCCGTTGGCGGCAAGCTGGCCTTCGCCGAGGAAATCGACATTGGCGACCACTTCATTGGGTCCGCCGGCGCGCATCGTGCGAACGTTGGCGATCAGCCAGCTGCCCGCGACCGCGACCTTGATCTGGCTGCCGACCTGGCCCGCCATCGCCACCGACTTGTCGGCGCTGGTCGACAATTTGTGGAGCAAGGCCGCGTCCATGCTGACGCACGATCCCGACCCGGCGATTTCCTGGACGATCCCGATCGTCGGCATTTTCTCGCCGACCGCAGGGACGGCGGTGCCGGTCTGCGCATTGTCGTCACTGTAGCTCGACAATTTGTCGACGAATTGCTGCAGATTGGGTTCGTCATTCATGCCGTCAACGCCTTGCTCATTCGGGAGAGCGGCAGGATTAAGCGAAGGCGGTTAAGATTTCGCTGACATTGCCCGGAAAATCAGGCGCGCCGCGCGAACAGCCAGGCAGCGAACCAGCCGAGCCCGAGCGACAGCAGCACTGCGGCCAGCCCGTAGAAAAAGGCATAGCGCCGCGCCGCGACGGCGATGAACCGCTCGAAACCCGACTTGCCGATGGCGATCTCCTTCGTCGCCACCGCCACCACGCGGCCATTGTCGATCAGGAAGGTTTCGGCGGTGTAAGTGCCGACCGGGACCTGGCTGGGAATGTTGATCCGCGCGCGGTAGAGAACGCGTTCGCTGATCTCGACCCCCTTGGGATCCTCGGCATATAGCCGCTGGCGCTTGCGCAAGTCGAGCAGCCCGGTTTCAAACCGCCGCTCTTTCTCCGGCAGCGCGCCGCCACCGGGCGACAGCTGGAGATCGCGCAGGCCGAGCTCGTAGATCGCCGCCGTCCGCTCGTCGACCAGGTCGCGCACCGGGCGCGAGGTAGCGATGGCGTAATAGGACGGCGCCGAGCGAAAGCGGTGCGAATCGGCGTTCATCCAGATGCCGGCGATCTGCTGTTTCTCGCGCACCAGGATGGGCTGGACCGGACCTTTGACCACCACCGCGATGTCGAGCGGCCGGTCGGGAACTCGGCCGCCGGGATAGAGGATTGCGCCGAACAGCAGCAACTGCGCGCCGGTGAAGCTGTAGCGGATCTCGATCGAGCGCGCCGACACGTCGGGCACCAGCACCGGCTTCGACTGGCCGAGCAGCAGCGGCGTTGCGGCGAGGAGCAGCAGGCACCGCTTCACAGACCGGTCACCGTGTAGATTTCATCGGGCCGCCAGGCGAGGCCGAGCGCCATCCGCAGCGCGACCAGCAGGATGATGATCGCCAGCGCGAGGCGCAGCAAATCGGGCTTCATTTGGGTGGCGAGCCGCGCGCCATATTGCGCCCCGACCACGCCGCCGAGCAGCAACAACCCGGCCAGCACGATGTCGACCGACTGTGTGGTCAATGCGAGGATGAAGGTGGCGACCGCGCTGACCGCGACGATCATCACCAGGCTGGTGCCGATCACCACCCTGGCCGCCATGCCGAGGATGTAGATCATCGCCGGCACCAGGATGAAGCCGCCGCCGATGCCGAGCAGGACCGTGAGGATTCCGGCGGCAAAGCCGAGCGCGGCCGGGGCGAGCGGCGAGATATACAGGCCCGAGGCATAGAAGCGCCAACGCAGGGGCAGGCCGGCGACCCAGCGATTGTGGCGCTTGGGGGCTGGCGCGGCAGCTTTCGCGACCCAGCCGAGCGCGACCACCGCATCCTTGAGCATCAACCCGCCGATCGATCCGAGCAATATGACGTAGAGAAAGCCGATCAAGAGGTCGATCTGGCCGCTGTCCTGGAGCAATCGGAAAATGCCAGCACCGGCCAGCGTGCCGACCAGGCCGCCGGCGATCATCACCCCGCCCATGCGGAAATCGACCCCGCCGCGCTTCCAGTGGGCATAAGCGCCCGACACCGATGCGCCGGTGATCTGAGTGGTGGCGCTGGCCACCGCGACGGTCGGCGGGATTCCGTAGAAGATCAGCAGCGGCGTGGTGAGAAAGCCGCCGCCGACCCCGAACATCCCCGACAGCAGGCCGACCAGCGCGCCGAGCGCGATGATCAGCAGCGCGTTGACCGACATTCCGGCGATGGGGAGGTAAATGTCCATGGCTTGGGCGGCACGCTAGCCATTGTTTCCGGCGCATTCCAGCGTTGCGCTGGTCAGAAGTCGGCAGCGAGCGTGACTGCGGGGCCGGACGGCGGCGCGGCATTGCCGATCAGCCGCTGGCGATAATCGGCATGGACCTTGATTCCGCGGCGGACCTGCATGGTCAGCCGCGGGCCGGCGTCGAGCCGGTAGAGGCCGGGCTGGGCCGCGCCCCAAACGCCGAAACCGCCCGAAATATTGCGCCAGATCGGCCGGCTGATCGTCGCTCCGCCATCGACGAACAGGTCGCGGTTGCGCATCCCGACGACGCCACCCTGGATGTAACCGTCGAGATAGAATTTGCTGAACAGCGAGCGATGATAGACCCCGCCTTCCGCGAACAAGGCGAACGCCGAGCGACCGCCGAACCGGCCGAGGCCCTCGCGGCGTTCGGCGGTGAAAGCGACCGGGATTGAGCGGAACGGTTGCCAGCGGATCCCGCCCGCCACCTCGGCGCCGCGCACCCCGCCGACCGACGAGCTGGTGCGCACACTCGCCGCCCAGGCCTCGTTGAAGCGCCAGGTCAGCCGCGCTCCCGCCTGGCTTCCACCGAGCGTCCCGCCGCTGGCCAGCGAGGTGGTCGGGATAGTCCCGCGTCCAGTCCCGCGCAGCAGCGCCCAGGCGGTCAGCTGGAGCCGGTCGAAGCGCGGCGGGCGAGCGGGGGTTGCGGGCAACGACGACGCGCTGCCGCCATTACTCCCCAAGGAGCGCATCGGTGGAGTCGAAACGGCCGGGGCATTGGGCCACGGGTCGGACGACACCGTCATATAATAAGGCGGCTGCGGGGTGGGCATGATCCCGGCCCAGCCGTCGCTCGTCTCGCGGCGCGGTGGCGGGCCTGCGGGCCAGCTGGCGGGAATGACGATCGTCCGGTCGCCGCGCGGATAGCCGTACATCGGCGGATAGGGAGGTGGATAGGCACCGGCATAAGCGGGGCCATAGCCCGGCAACTGTCCGGGGTAATAAGTTTGCGATGGCAGCGGATCGGGCGGCGGTGGCGGGTCGAACCGGGTCTGCGCAACCGCCGGCAATTTGGCCGGGCGGGCGGCCGGTGCGAGCGGGGTCGTAGTGCCCGGCGCGAACGCCAGGCTGGCCGCCCTCACCCCGGCCCAGGCGAGGACCGCGAAGCCGAGGAAGCGCAGCGAATGGCTCATGCTTGCTCTTCGGCGGGAAAGATGTGGCGGGTCTTCTCCCACCGCCGCGGCCCACCATCGGCATGGATTCCGATCGCACGCTTGACCGCGAGCATGGCGATGACATTTCCGACTAGCAGCCGCGGGATCGACAGCAGGCCCTGGCCAAGACCGTAGGTCGCGGTGACGAACCCGGCGCGGACCACCACCCGCCACGCCAGCAGCCCGGCATTGACGGTGAGCAGGAAGGCCAGCACCGGGCTGACGGAAAGCGTCACCGGCGCCCCGAGCAAAGACGCGATCCACAACTGCAGCCACAGCACGATCGCGGCGTAGCCCGCCACCAACAGTAGCGCCGCGAGCGGCCCGCGCCGGTCGCGCATCCGCATCCAGCGCTCGCCGATGCCGCCGCGCCAGCCAAGCTCATCCCAGCCGGCAAAGGCGATGCCGCCGATCCAGCGCGCCTTCTGCCGCACCGCAGCGTCGATCGTCGCCGGGAAATGGCCGCGGGTGGCAACGCCTGCGCCGCTGCCCGGCATCACCGGCAGGCGGACGAACATCGTGCGCACCCCGATCGCGCCCAATCGCAGGCCGAGTTCATAATCCTCGGTCATGCTCGCGCCCGCGAACGGGCGGCCATCGTGGCGCGCGGCGAGCCGGGCGAGCGCGCCGCGTTCGATCGCGCAGCCGACCCCGGCAAGCGGGATCGCCGCTCCGACGGCCTCGCGCACGACCAGTTCCTTGATGTGGCTCTGGGCGAATTCGTCGGCATAATGACCTGCGATCCAGCGCGAAGCGGGGTCGGGCAAGGGCAGCACGGGGAGCTGCACCAGGGCGGCGCGCTCGATCAACCGGTCGAACAACCGCAACTCCAGCGGATGGACCAGATCCTCGGCATCGTGGAGCACCACTGCCTTGGCCCGCGGCGC
>JBKJNP010000045.1:0-7271 GCA_046593565.1 Sphingomicrobium sp.
GCGCTTCGGTGCCGCGAGGACACGGCGGACCATCGGCTCGAAAAAGTCGAGCGGAGCGGTGTCATAGGCGGAATCGAACGCATTCTGGTCGTAAATTTCGCAGAAACGCGCGGTATCTTCAAAATGCTCGTGGCCGCGGAAGCCCTCGCGCATGTCGCGGTCCATCCCCAGGTAATGGAAGAAATAATAGCCCTGGAAGATGCCGTGATGCTCGACCATCCAGTGCAGTTTCTCGCTGACGAACGGTTTCAGGATCGCCGCGGCAATGTCCGGATGATTGTAGCTGCCGAGCGTGTCGCCGATGTCGTGAAGCAAGGCCGCGACGACATATTCCTCGCTCTCGCCGCCGCGATGCGCACGGGTCGCGGTCTGCAGGCTGTGCTGCAGCCGGTCGATCGGAAAGCCGCCATAATCGCCGTCGAGGATCTGCAAATGGGTCAAAACGCGATCGGCGAGCTGGCCGGCGAAGGGCACGAAATGCTGGCCGATGATCGCCCAATCCTCCGCCGTACCTTCGTCCATATGGCGGAATTTCGCTTGGGCCTGCTCATCCATCGCCTTTCTCCTCGGCGGGAAGTCTAGGCGCATTTGGTCGGGCTTGTGAAGGCTCGGCGCGACGCTCGGGCCCTCCCCGCTTGGGCTTCGCGCCGACCTCGCCTATATCGCGGTGATGCGGCGACCGGCAGGCAAACATTGATGGCAAGCGATGGGGCCAGGTTGCTTGAGGCCGGCGAGCCGCGGGTAACGCCCCTGGCATCGGCGGCGCATGTCGCCGCGCGGCCCAAGGGGCCGGCCAAGCCGATCCTCAAGGGCGTCGGGCTTGATGCGCCGTTCTTCGACGACAAGAATCGCGCTTTCTGGGTGCTCCAGTCGATCGGCTGGGGCGGCTATTTCATCCTCCGCTCATTATCCGGCCTGGCCAATTCGATGGGCCCGATGTTCATCGTCCACACCTTGCTGCTGACCGCGACCGGCTATTCGCTGACCTTGCTGCTGGCCAGCCTGTTCCGTCGGCTGATCACCATCAATGCGCTGTGGACGCTGATCCTGTCGTTCGCGACGGTGGTGTTCGCGGCCGGCACGTTCTCGGTGATCGAGACGTGGAGCTACGTCACCTTTCTCAAGCCCGACTACCAGCCCGTCGGGCTTGAATATCTGGGCGCTTTGCTGCTCGATTTCGTGCTGCTGGTGGCGTGGACGGCGCTCTATTACGGGATCAATTATTACCTCCTGCTGGAGGAGGAGATCGACCAGCGCGCGCACCTCGAAAGTGCCGCGTCGAGCGCCCAGCTGGCGATGCTGCGTTATCAGCTAAATCCGCATTTCCTGTTCAATACGTTGAATTCGATTTCGACCCTCGTGCTATTGAAGCAAACCGAACGCGCCAATGCGATGCTCGCGCGGCTGTCGTCGTTCCTGCGCTACACCCTGGTCAACGAGCCGACCGCGCAGGTCACGCTGGCGCAGGAGGTGGAGACGCTGAAACTCTACCTCGAGATCGAGAAGATGCGGTTCGAGGACCGGCTTCGTCCGCATTTCCAGATCGACAGTTCGACCATCGGCGCGCGGCTGCCCTCGCTCCTGCTCCAGCCTTTGGTCGAAAATGCGATCAAATATGCCGTCACCCCGAGCGAGACCGGCGCCGACATCTGGGTCAAGGCCGAGCGGCAGGGGCAGGGGGTCAGGATCGAAGTGGCCGACAGCGGCGCGGCCGAAGGGTCGGGGCCGAGCAGCCATTTCTCGACCGGCGTCGGTCTGGCGAATATCAAGGACCGTCTGGCGCAAGCCTATGGCGCGGGCCACGGTTTTTCGACCAAGTCGAACGATCATGGCGGGTTCAGCGTTATCATCGATATTCCGCTCGACGTTCGCGAAAGCGAGCAATGAGGCGCATCACCGAACAATGAAAAAAAAGGTTCACACATGACCATCCGCACCATCCTGGTCGACGACGAGACGCTGGCGACGCAGGGGCTGCAATTGCGGCTCCAGGCGCATGACGATGTCGAGATCGTCGCCACCGCTGCCAATGGCCGCGAAGCGATCCGCGCGATCAAGACCCACAAGCCCGACCTGGTGTTCCTCGACATCCAGATGCCCGGCTTCGACGGTTTCTCGGTGGTCCAGGGGCTGATGGAGGTCGAGCCGCCGCTATTCGTGTTCGTGACGGCTTATGGCGAGCATGCGATCCGTGCGTTCGAGGCACAAGCGGCAGATTATCTAATGAAACCAGTCGAGGAGGATCGGCTGGCGGCGACGCTCGACCGCGTGCGCCAGCGGCTGGCCGAGAAGCGCGGCGCCGGGGAGACCGAGCGACTGAAGGAAGCGCTTGAGGAGCATGCCCCGGAGGCAGCCGAGGAACTGGCCGAGACGACCGGCGCCGAAGGCCCCGCGTCGAGCCGGTTCGAGAAGATGATCAACATCCGCGACCAGGGCCAGATCTTCCGCGTCGACGTCGATACGATCGAGCGGATCGACGCCGCCGGCGATTATATGTGCATCATGACCGGCGACAATACGCTGATCCTGCGCGAGACGATGAAGGATCTGGAAAAGCGCCTCGACCCGCGCCGCTTCCAGCGGGTCCATCGCTCGACCATCGTCAACCTCGACCTCGTCCGTCAGGTCAAGCCGCACACCAATGGCGAATGCTTCCTGGTGCTCGACAGCGGCGCGCAGGTGAAGGTCAGCCGCAGCTATCGCGACGTCGTCGCGCGGTTTGTTCATTAGGTGGTCACCGGCGAGCGGGCAGTTGCGCAACGAACGAGCCACGATGGAGAATAAGATGAAGAACGGTCGACGATTCCTGCTGGCGATTGCCACCCCGCTGGCGCTCGCGTCCCTTGCCGCGCCGGCCGCGGCCGCCGTGATCAATGTCGTCAAGACTGCGGCTTGCGGCTGCTGCGGCAAGTGGGTCGAGCATATGAAGAAGGCCGGGCATGACGTGCGCGTGACCAACGTCGAGGATGTCACCCCGACCGCGCGCAAGCTCGGCGTGCCCGACGATCTGCGCTCGTGCCACACCTCGAGCGTCGGCGGCTATGCGATCGAGGGCCATGTGCCCGCGGCCGACATCGCGCGGTTGCTGAAGGAGCGGCCCAAGGCGGCCGGGATCGCGGTGGCGGGCATGGTGGCAGGATCGCCAGGGATGGAAATGGGAAGCAACAAGCCGTCCTACCAGACCATCATCTTCACCCGCGACGGCAAGCGCAAAGTCTTCGCGCAACATTGATTGGGGGGTACCGCGATGGCCAGGGTGACCGGACTGGGCGGAATTTTCTACAAGGTCGCGGACACTGCGGCGACACAATCATGGTATCAGCAGACGCTCGGCGTCGGCGGTGAATGGGGCGCGATGTTCCCGTTCAAAGGCGATGATCCCGAGGGTTATAGCCTGCTGTCACCGTTCAAGGCCGAAACCGACTATTTCGCCCCGAGCGCCGAAAAATTCATGATCAATCTTCGCGTCGACGACCTCAACGGGATGATCGCCGAGCTTGAGGGCAAGGGGATCGAAATCCTCGGCCGGCAGGATGAAGAATATGGCAAGTTCGCGTGGATCGTCGATCCCGACGGGGTCAAGGTCGAGCTGTTCCAGCAAATTGGCGGAGCGCCGTGATGTGCGCTCGACTTACTGAAGCTTGAGTTCGCGTCCCACCGGATAAAGCAGGAAGCGCTCGTCATAATATGGGGTGCGCTCGTAAAACCAGCCGAGACGCGCGTCGCGATCGGCGGCGAACTTGGGATCGGCCTTGAGCTTGGCTTGGAACTCGGCCTTGAGCTTGGGATCGGCGGCCAGCATCCGCTCGGCGAGTGGGGCAATGACATAGCCTTCGATATATTCGGTGCGCATCAGGATTTCGGAGTAAAAATTCCACGCCAGCAGCGAATCCGGGCTCTCGGGCTCGAGCATCGCCGCGGCGAGCAGCCCCAGTGGTTGGTCTGACGGGACGCGGACCGACCCGGCGGGATAGGTTTCGCTGCGCGCGGCGTGACGATACGAGGCGGTCAGCGGGACATGGCCTTCATTGGGTTTGCCAATTTTGGGGTCGGTGAGCCGAACCATGTCGAGAATTAGGGTGCGCGGCGCGGCAATCGTCTCGAACTCGATCTCGTGGAGCTTCAACAGCGCGATCACGTCGGGCTTGGTCGCGGGCACCCACCAAGCGTCGGGCAGGGTTGCAACGAAGTCGGGGGCTTGAACGAACACCGGCATGGCCTGAGTCACCGGACGCCCGAGCCAGCGGATTTCCTCCCCGCCCGACGCTGCCGAACGATAGGTTTGATGGGCGACGCCCTTGAAGTCGGCGATGGTGAACAATGGCTTGGCGACCGGCTTCCACGTCAGCACCGTTGTCGCTGGACGTGAGGTGAGATCGGTCGCGATCGCCGTGGCCAGTCCGTCCCCCTCCGCGCCGACCAGCCGGAGCGACTCCTCGATCAGCACATAGGTGCCGAGGACGCGCTGGCGGTAGGGCTTGAGCGAGTGGGCTTCGACCAGCACGGTCGGCTGTCGCGCAAGCTCGCCATAGCCGGTCGAGAAGCGCGGCGTGTCGGGGCTGAGCAGCGCGCCCTTTTCGGGTTTCCTCGGATCGACCGCTTCGATGTAGAGGCCGGGAATGTGGCCGGCACCGGAAAGCCCCGCGGTGATCGCCGGGCGATAATGCGCATCGAGCCAGCGGCCGATCGCCGGCGAATGGCTCGGCGAACCCGCCCAGCCGGGGAAGGTGAAGGTGATGTCATATAGATAGTCGACTCCGTCGGAGACGTGGAGATCGAGGATCAGCGCCGGGTCCAGCCGGTTGAGATAGGTGCGCATGGCGCGCATCTCGGGCGTGTCGGCCTTGAGATAGTCGCGGTTGAGGTTGAGGTTTTGCGCCGTGGTTCGCCAGCCCTGGTTGCCCGGGCCGCGCTGGTTCGGGCGGTTGTAGGGCGAGGTCCGTTCGTGCCCGTCGGCGTTGAAGATCGGCACGAACACAAGGTCGGCTCGGTCGAGCAGCTGGTGCTTGCCGCGCAAGGCGATGTCGCGCAGCAGCATCAGCCCGGCGTCCTTGCCGTCGATCTCGCCCGAATGAATCCCGGCCTGGACGAACAACAGCGGCTTGGCGGTGCCCGCCTTCGCGGCGCGGATCGCATAAAGCTCGCGGCCCTGCGCAGTATGGCCGAACACCTCGAGCCGGAGCAGCGGCGACGCGGCGACCAGCCGCTCTAGCCAGGCGCGGGTTGCGGCATAGGACGGGGTCGTCTCGAAATTGCTTGCCTCGATCGGCGTGATCCACGGGTCGGACGGAGCGACGACCAGTCGTTCGCTCGCCCCATGCCATGGTATGACTGGCGGAAGCGGAGCGGTGAGGTCGGTTGCGGGACGCGGTTGCGCCGCTGCCGGGGAGGCAAGGAAAGCGAAAGCGGCGGCTGCGGCGAGGCTGTTGTGCATGATGCCAGCCTAGGGGCGGCGTCGGGCACTGACAATCGCCCCTCGCCGCCGCGCTCACCCGCCTGCTATGGGAAACGAGTCACCATTGGAGAATGCGGTCATGTCGAGTTTCGCCACCTTTGCTGGGCTCCACGTCGCGGGCGATCCGGTCGTGCTGTACAACATCTGGGATCCGGGCAGCGCTATTGCGGTTGCAGCGGCGGGGGCGAAGGCGCTGGCGACCGGCAGTCACCCGGTCGGCGACGCCTCAGGCTATGGCGACGCCCACCAGGTGCCGCTCGCTTATGTATTCGACAATGCGCGGCGGATCATCAAGGCGGTCGACCTGCCGCTGTCGGTCGACTTCGAGGGCGCGTATTCGGTCGATCCGGACGAGGGTGCGGCCAATGTCGCGGCGTTGAAGGCGACCGGCGCGGTTGGCTGCAACTTCGAGGACCAGGTGGTCGGCGGGGAAGGGATTAGCCCGCTCGACCTTCAGGTCCGCCGCATCGCCGCGATCCGCGCCGCGGTGGGCAGCGACTTCTTTCTCAATGCGCGTACCGACTTGCTGATCAAGGCGGCGGCGATCGACGATGCCGCGATCGACCAGGTCATCGCGCGCGGCAAGGCCTTCGCCGACGCCGGGGCGAGCGGCTTCTTCGTGCCGCGCATCGCCGACCCGCGCCATATCGAGCGCGTCGTGCGCGAGGTGCCGCTGCCATTGAACGCCATCGCCTTCCCCGGCGCCCCGACCAAAGCTGAATGGGCGGCAGCCGGCGTCGCGCGGATCAGCCACGGTCCGTTCCCGCACAAGGCGCTGATGGCCCAGCTGACCGAAGCCGCAAAAGCCGCCATCGGCTGATCCATTGCATCCTGCTGCTGGCGAAGGTCGGACTGGCGAGCAATATCCGGCTCCCCGCCAATTTGCCCGCGCGCCCGTTGATCAATGTCCGGCAGGCGCCCCCGCGCTCCTGGCTTGCGCGACGCCTGCCGAGGCTCGCCTAGACCGCGGCCTTCTTCTGCCACGGCCAGCGGAAAGCCGGGCCGCTTTTGAGCACGCTCCGCCGGAACAGGCGGGCGCTCAGGCGAAGGATCAGCATGACCCACAGGATCTGCCACGCCAGCGCAGCGACATGGGGAAGCAGCACCGGCAGCTCCGCCGCGCGGCCGATCATCGCGAAGGGCGAGGATAAGGGGAACACCGCGCCCGCAATCGCCTTGGCGCTGTCGGGATTGCCGACGCCGACAGCGGCAAGGGCGAAGATCATCATCTGCGCCATGGTCACCGGCATCGACAACGTCTGAACCTCGCGCACGGTCGAGGCTTGCGATCCGATGCCGAGGAACAAGGAGCCGATGAGGAGGTAGCTCATCGAGAAATAGATCACGCCGAGCGCGATGAAGACCGGGCAGCCGACCGCGGGGGCGGGGAGCGCCGAGAGGCCGCCGGGGAGGTAGAAGGCGATCGCCGCCGCGCCGCCCGCGGTCCACACGATGATCCCGACCCAGGCCATGCCGAGCATCGCGAACAATTTGCCGATGAAGATCGATTCGATCGGAATCGCGGCAGCGATGACCTCGATCGCCTTGTTCGACTTTTCCTCGATCAATTGCGACAGGAGCATGCCGGCGAGCAATATGGTGAGCACGAACAGCAAGGCCTGGCCGAGCCGCGCGGTGACTGAGCGGGCCGACATCAACGACCCCGACGAGCTTTCGGTGAGCTCGACCGCAAGCGGTGCGCCCGATTGCGGGGTCGGCGCGGCGCGGGCGCGGCGGGCCTGGTCGATGAGGAACGACAATTGCCGCACGGTGCGTCCGTCGGCATTGACCGCGCCAGTGAAGTGGGGCGCATCGA
>JBKJNP010000117.1:0-3477 GCA_046593565.1 Sphingomicrobium sp.
TTCGATGGCCGCGGCTATCGTCCGCTGGCACCGCTGTTGTCGACCCGCGAGATGATCCCGATGCAATCGTTCGCGTCGAAGTTCGCTGACCGCCAGATCGTTTCGATCGGCGACCGCTACGACAATAGCTACAATTGGTCCCCGGTGCCGGCGATCTATGGCAGCCGCTATTTCGACAATGATGACTATTATTATCGTTACGACAATGACTACGGCTATGCCTATCAGATCAACCGCCAGAGCAATCTGATCGGTGCTTCCTATCCGCTGTTCGGCGGGTACGGGATCGGCGATCCGTGGCCGCAAACTTATTACAGCAGCTACGTTCCGGCCGGCTACCAGAGCTATTATTACGACACGCCGGACTATTATTACCGCAACGACGGCTATGGCATCTACCAGGTCGACGCTGGCAGCCAGCTGATCACCGCTTTGGTGTCGCTGGTCATGGGTCAAAGCTATGGCATCGGCCAGACATTGCCCGCCAGTTATGGCGCGTACAATGTCCCGCTGAGCTATCGCGCCAGCTATGCCGACACCGACGACAGCTGGTATCGCTATGGCGACGGCTATATCTACCAGATGGATCCGGTCAGCTACCGCGTCGAGCAGCGTTATCCGCTCTATTCCGACAATTATTACGTCGGGGAGCAATGGCCGGTGGCCTATCCGGACTATAACGTCCCCTACGGCTATCAGTCCGCCTATGCCGATACGCCGCAATATCAATATCGCTACGCCAATGGCGGCATCTATCAGGTCGATCCGACCAACCAGATGATCCTGGCTCTGTCGGCACTGATCAGCGGCGACCAGTTCGCCGTCGGGCAGGCGATGCCGAGCGGCTACGACATCTATAATGTGCCGGTCGATTATCGCGATCGCTACGCCGACAGCGACGATGAATATTATCGCTATGCCAACGGCTACGTCTATCGCGTCGATTATGACACGGGCATGATCGAGGACCAATATTCGATCTACGCCTGACGCGTTGATGGTCAGAATGAAGGAGGGAGCGGCACCGCGAGGGGCCGCTCCCTTTTTCGTGGCGGCGCGACTGCGGCGGGCATGAAAAAAGCCCCGACACTGTCGGAGCTTATGGGCGGGGACTGCCGGACTGCCGGGCCCAAGAAATGGGTAAGCCCCGGTTACCGAAGTAACCGGGGCTCCATGGTTTTGGGCCTAAGACCTCAACGCTTTGATCCGAAGACCTCACCGTTTCGATCCGTGGACCGCATCCACTCGATTGTTAAAGCAGCTTGCCAAGCGAGTCGCAAGCCCCGTTTCAATCTTTTTGCAAATAAATGTCGGGTTTTCGATTTCTCCTCCGAGCGCGCCTCTCTTGCCGCAATGCAGCAAGTCCCATATCTGCTGGCCCATGACTTCTACCAACGATCTTCGCCGCGGCTTCCTCGATTATTTCGAAGGGCAGGGGCATGCCCGCGTGCCGTCGGCGCCGCTGGTTCCCCACAACGACCCGACCCTGATGTTCGTCAACGCCGGGATGGTGCCGTTCAAGAATGTCTTCACCGGGCTCGAAACCCGGCCCTATTCGACCGCCGTGAGCAGCCAGAAATGCGTCCGCGCCGGGGGCAAGCATAACGACCTCGACAATGTCGGCTACACCGCGCGCCACCACACCTTCTTCGAAATGCTCGGCAATTTCAGCTTCGGCGATTATTTCAAGGAGCAGGCGATCACCCACGCCTGGACCCTGCTGACCAAGGAATGGGGCCTGGCGCCCGACCGGCTGACCGTCACGGTCTATCACACCGACGATCAGGCGTTTGACCTGTGGAAAAAGATCGCCGGCCTGCCCGACAGCCGCATCATCCGCATCGCCACCAAGGATAATTTCTGGGCGATGGGCGCCGACGGACCGTCCGGCCCTTGCTCGGAGATCTTCTACGATCACGGCGACCACATTCCTGGCGGCCCGCCCGGCAGCCCGGACGAGGATGGCGATCGCTTCGTCGAGATCTGGAACCTCGTGTTCATGCAATTCCTGCAGGAAAATGACGAGATCGTCGCCGATCTGCCCCGGCCGTCGATCGACACCGGCATGGGGCTGGAACGGCTCGCCGCCGTCATGCAGGGCGTGACCGACAATTATGACACCGACACGTTTCTGGCGCTGATTCACGCGTCTGAAGAACTGACCCACACCAAGGCCGAGGGCGAGCAACAAGCCAGCCATCGGGTCATCGCCGATCACCTCCGCGCCTCGGGCTTCCTCGTCGCCGACGGTGTGCTCCCCGCCAACGAGGGCAGGGGTTATGTCCTGCGCCGGATCATGCGCCGCGCCATGCGTCACGCCTTCATCCTCGGCGCCAAGGATCCGCTGATGCACCGCCTGGTGCCCGAACTGGTTAAGGAAATGGGCGCCGCTTTCCCCGAACTGGTCCGCGCCCAGCCGCTGATCGAGGCGACGCTGGCGCAGGAGGAAGCCCAGTTCCGGCGTACGCTCGCCAACGGCCTCAAATTGCTCGACGAAGCCACTGGCAACATAGGCGAAACTGGCGAACTTCCCGGCGCCACCGCGTTCAAGCTCTACGATACGTTCGGCTTCCCTTACGATTTGACCGAAGACGCGCTTCGGGCCCGCGGCATGTCGGTTGACCGCGCCGGGTTCGACGCCGCCATGGCCGAGCAGAAAGCGGCCGCCCGCGCCGCGTGGAAAGGCTCGGGCGAAACCGCGAGCGACGAATTGTGGTACGATCTCGCCGAGGAAATCGGATCGACCGAATTCACCGGCTACTCGGGGCATGACGGCGAGGGCGTGGTCCTCGCTCTGGTCAAGGATGGCGCGCGGGTCGAGACGGCGGGCGAGGGCGAAACCGTCACAATCATCCTCAACCAGACGCCTTTCTACGGCGAGAGCGGCGGGCAGGTCGGCGATTCCGGAAAACTGACCGCACTCAACGGCTTCCAAGGCGTGGTTGAGGATACGTCGAAACCGCTTGGCAAGCTCCACGCGCTCCGCACCCGCATCGTCAAGGGCGCGCTAAAGGTCGGCGACACGCTCGCCCAATCGGCCGATGCCGAGCGCCGCGCCGCAACCCGCGCCAACCACAGCGCGACCCACTTGCTCCACGCGGCGCTGCGCAATCGGCTTGGGCAGCATGTCACGCAGAAGGGCAGCCTGGTCGCGCCCGACCGCCTGCGCTTCGATTATTCGCACCCCAAGGCGCTGACCCACGACGATATCACCGCGATCGAGGCCGACGTGAACGCCGAAATCCGCGCCAATCAGCCCGTCACCACCCGCCTGATGACCCCCGACGACGCGGTCGCGGCGGGCGCTTTGGCTTTATTCGGCGAAAAATATGGCGACGAAGTCCGGGTGCTCTCGATGGGACGCAACACCGACCAGCATTATTCGGTCGAACTGTGCGGCGGCACCCATGTCGAGGCGACCGGCGACATCGCCATCTTCAAGATCATCGGCGAATCCGCCGTCAGCTCGGGCGTCCG
>JBKJNP010000167.1:0-4943 GCA_046593565.1 Sphingomicrobium sp.
CCGAGCTTGTCGGTGATCGCCTTCAAGCGCTCCGCGGTGCGCATCTGGAGCTCCTCGCTCTCGATCACGCACGGACCGGCGATGAGGAAGAAGGGCTGGTCGAGCCCGATGGTTTTACCGTGAAAGTTCATGATGGGCCTTTAGCCTAGCGAGTCGACGACCGCCACCGGTGCCCAGTCGCCAAGGCCATATTGTGGCGCGAAGGCGGCGGGGAACGGTTCGCCGGCATGAATTCCGCCGGTGACGAAGATGCAATCGATCCCCTGCCGCGCCGCGCCGAGCACGTCGGTGGGAAGCGCATCGCCGATCGCAACGACGTTGGATTTGTCGGGATTGCCGGCCAGACCAAGCGCATGCTGATAAATCGTGGGGTGCGGCTTGCCGTACCACAGGACGGTGCCGCCCAGTCCTTCGTACAAATCGGCGATGGCGCCGGCGCAGGCCTCGGGAACGCCACCGCGGATCACCATCCGGTCGGGGTTGAGGCAGTGCATCACCACCCCGCGCGCGGCCAACGGCTCGATGTCCGCGAGATAATCAGCGGCGTCCATGCGTGCTCCGTCGAGGCCGAGACAAGCTAGGTTGGTGAAATTATCGTCTTCGGCAATCACGACGCCGCGCGATTCGATGATCGCGCGGTCGGTCGGGGTGCCAATGAAACCGACCGGCGCACCGACTTCACTCAAGGCGACGATCCCCGCCTCCCCGCTGGTCGAAATACCGTGCCATGCGCCGCGCGGGAGGCCGATTCTGGCCAGCTGCTGCTCGACTGCCTCCGCGGGGCGCGGGGCGTTGGTGATGAGGATGATCTGCCGCCCCTCGCCTTCCCATTGCAGCAAGCGCTCGGCCGCGCCGGGATAGAGATCTACCCCGTCGTGCACCACGCCCCAGATGTCGCACAGGATAGTCCGGTAGCGCTCGGGGAGCGCGTCGACGAAACTCATTCGAGGCCCGCCATCGCGAGCGAATCCTCGATCGGGCTGACATCCTCGGGATTGTTGAGTTCGCGCAATGTGAAGGCGGGGGTCGCGACCTCGACCACATCGATCGGAACGCCGGCAACGAGGAAGCGCAATTGCTCAAGCCCCTCAAGCATCTCCAGCTCGGTCGCCGGCGTCGCGATATAGGTAGCGAGCGCAGGCCGGCGATAGGCGTAGACGCCGATGTGAAGGCGCACCGGCGACATTTCGCGATCGAGCGAGCCCTCCGGAAGGTAGGGGATCAGTTTCTTCGAAAAATAGAGCGCGCGATTGTCGTTATCGACCGTTACGCTGGTCCCGCCGACGCGGCCCGCGGCTTCCTCGGCCTGCAATTTGCGCACTTCGTCGCTGCGCTGGCGCATCGCCGGGGTCGCGACCATCGAGTCGGGCGAGTTGCCGAGTTGATCGACAAGCGCGGTGACGAAGCCGGGCGGGGTGAGCAAGGCATCGCCCTGGAAATTGACCACCACTTCGACGTCGGCATCGAGCTGGTCGAGCGCTTCGGCGCAGCGCTCGGTGCCGTTGCGTGCGGCCTCGCTGGTCATCAAAGCGGAGCCGCCGAACCCGCGCACGGCGGCGGCGATGCGATCGTCATCGGTGACGACATGGACCGCCGCAATATCGGGCACTTTGAGCGCGGCTTCATAGCTGCGCTGGATGAGTGGCTTTTCGCAGCCGGTGCAGCCCTTCAGGCCGACCAACGGCTTGCCGGGATAGCGGGTCGAGGCGAATCGCGCTGGAATCAGGATGACAGTCTTCATGGTCTCAGCGCGCTGCCGGCGTGTCGTGGATGTGGACCACCCCGACCGGTCGCCCGTCCTCGATCACGAACAAGGTGGTGATGCGATGCTCCTCGAACAGGGTCAGCGCTTCGTCGACCAGGGCATCGGGCGCGACCGCCTTGGGGTTGGCATTCATGAAAACCGAGGCCGGATGATCGAGCCCGCGCTCGATATTGCGCCTGAGATCGCCATCGGTGATCACGCCAACCAGGCGGCCCTCGCCGTCGGTCACCCCGACCACGCCGAGGCGCTTTTCGGACATGACGACGATCGTGTCGTGCATCGACGTGTCGGCGCTGACCAAAGGAAGCTGATCGCCGCCGTGCATCACGCGGCGTACCGGGCGAAGGCGGAGGCCGAGCGTGCCGCCGGGGTGAATCCGGCCGAAATCGGTGCGGGTGAAGCCCTTCTCGCGCATCACCGTCATCGCCAGCGCGTCGCCGAGAGCAAGCGTCATGGTGGTGGAAGTGGTCGGCGCGACCGCTTCGGGGCCCACTTCTGGCCAATGCGGCAGGACCAACGCCGCCGCCGCCGCGAGCCCAAGCATCGATCTTGCATTGCCGGTAATGGCGATGATCGGCACGCCAAGCGCGTCGAGATGATCGATTACCGGCTGGAGTTCGGCGGTCTGGCCGCTTTGCGAGATGAGAAGGGCTACGTCGCCGCCGTCGGCAATGCCGAGGTCGCCGTGAATCGCTTCGGCGAGGTGGAGGAAGGTCGCGGTGGTGCCGGTCGAGGCGAAGGTGGCGGCGATCTTGCGCCCGATATGGCCCGACTTGCCCAGCCCCGCGACGATCAGCTTGCCCTTGGCGTCGAGGATCAGCCGGCAGGCAGCTTCGAACTCGGTGCCGAGCGAATCCGCCAGCGCGTCGAGGGCTCGCGCTTCGTCATGCACCATCGTCCGGCCATGTTCGAGGATGCTGTCGTTGGGCTCCGGCAGGCTCATGCGGCGTCCGCCGCGGGGGCGTCGGGCAGGCTCATGCGGTGGCGACTTCCAATGGGGCCTCGGGTTCCGGCTCATGCGCCGATATGACCTGCGCCGCGACCAGATCGCCGACCACGTTGAGCGTGGTGCGGCACATGTCGAGGAAGCGATCGACCCCGAGCACGAGCGCAATCGCCTCGGGATTGATGCCGACCATCGCCAGAATCAAGGCGACCACAGGTAGCGATCCGGCGGGAACACCCGCGGTGCCGATGCCGCCGAGGATGCACACCCCCATGACCATCAATTGCTGGGTCAGGCTGAGATCGATGCCAAAGAATTGGGCGAGGAACAGGACGGTGACGCCCTCAAACATCGCCGTGCCATTTTGGTTGGCGGTGGCGCCGACGGTGAGCACGAACCGCGCGATACGCGGCGGAAGCTTCAGTTTTTGCTCGGCAACCTTGAGCGAGGTCGGAAGCGTGGCGTTGGACGAAGCGGTCGAGAAGGCCATCAGGCTGGCCTCCTGCGTCTGGCGGAAAAACAAGAGCGGATTCTTTTTGCCGAGAAATGCCAGCAGCAACGGGAAGACGATGAACATCTGCACGCCGAGCGCCACCAGGACGGTGCCGACATAGGCCGAAAGGCGGATCAGAAGATCCCAGCCGAACAGAGCGGCGAGGTTGAACATGAAGCAGGCGACCGCCAGCGGGGCGAGTTTGATGACGATCATGATCAGCCGCATGGTGACGTCGAACAGGCCCTGGAAGCCGCGCTGCAGTGTGCGCGCGGCGGGCGTTTCGGTCAGCAGCAAGCCGATCCCGAAGAACAGAGCGAAGAACATCACCGACAGGATCGCGCTGTTCGATCCCATCACCTCGACGAGGTTGTTGGGGACGATGTTGATGACCGCGTCGATCCCCGACGGCTGCTCAGCGCCCTTCGAAATTATCTCCCCCGCCTTGCCAGCGCTATCGGCGAGCATCGAAGCGGCGGCGGCCTTGTCGACGCCCGCGCCTGGCTGCAGAAGGTTGACGGTGACCAGGCTGACCGCGACCGCCACCGCCGAAACGAGGACGGTATAGGCCAACGTGCGCAGGCCGACCCGCTTGAGCGACTTGATCTCGCCCATTTCCGAAATGCCGACGACCAGCGCCGAAAACAGCAACGGAATGACCAGCATGAAAAGGAGACGCAGGAATACCTGACCGATCGGACCGGTGATGTAGGTGGTGACGAATTCGACCCAGGCGGCGTCGCGCGAGGTCGAATAAGCGATCAGCCCGGCGACCAGCCCGATCGCGAACCCCGCCAGCATCTGCCACTGCAGTGACAGGCCCTTACGCGCGACCTCGGACATCCGGCATTCCTCTCATCCTGTTTCAAAATGGCATTGCGGGCCGAAGCCGGTGCGTCAAGCGCCAGCGCGCGCGGTCCACAGGCAGGCCGATGCCGGAAATTCAACCGTGGACCCGTCGAACTGGCGCTCGATCGTGGCCCGCATGCGCTGCACAGCTTGGTCTCTGTCATCCTCGTCCAGGTCGCGCAGGATGATCGATGCCGGGCCGACCGCACACAGCAATGACAGAGCCTGTGCAACAGCCCCGGCACCGCTCCCGGCGAGGTAGCGGAAATTCACCGGCTGCCGCTCCACTTCGGTCCAGCCCGACGATTCCATTATCGACCGCGCAAAGTCGGGATCGGCGAAGGCGAAACCGCCGGGCTCGCGACCCGGTGGATCGACCGGATGGCCAGCCGCCGCCGAGGCAAGCTCCGATGCCCAACGATTGGCGGCCCAATCTTCGAAACAGGAAAAGACCAGCGAGGCGCCGGGCTTGGCGGCGCTCCGAAAGGTTCGAAACGCGCGAGCCGGATCGGCGAAAAACATCACCCCGTGGCGCGAGAAGAGCAAGTCGAACGGACCTTCGCGGGCGACCACTTCCTCGGCATCGCCAAGCAGAACTTCGACCGACGTGCCGGCGAGACGATCCTCGGCGATTTTGACGAGCGACGGCGACAGGTCGCAGGCGATGATCTTTGCTTCGGGCCGCGCCGTCGCCAGCGCAAGGCTGGTCGAACCGGCACCGCAGCCGATGTCGAGTGCCCGGAAGGGTCCCGGCGGTGCCGCCGCGAGAATGGCCAAGTCCAGCCGTTCGGCAACGCCGGCCAGCCCGCGGTCGAGCTCAGGCCAGCGCTCGGCCCAGACGTCGCCGCTGGTGGTCGCCCACGCCGGCGAATGGCTCGATGGCAGGCTCA
>JBKJNP010000207.1:0-5289 GCA_046593565.1 Sphingomicrobium sp.
CGACTGGACCAGCGCTAGCGCCGCCTCGACTTCCTTGAGGGTCGCGCCCTTGGCTTCGGCAATCACCGCCAGTGTTGTCTCCAGATAGCCGGTCTCCTCCAGCTCGTTGACGATCGCTTCGGGTAGCGGGCCGGCGCCGTGGATCTGACCCAGCAAATGCTCGCTCAAACCGCTGATCGACGCTTCCACCCGGTCAAAGTCGAACCCCTCGTCGCTCGATCCCCCGCCGACATCGGCGAAACTGTCATTGTCGAGCGCCGCTTCGCGCCAGTCCATGTCGAGCGGCGAATCCGCGGTCCCGCCGAGCGCGCCGATCAGTTCGTCCGAGCCTTTGGGATCAACCGCCTCGTCTCCGGTTTCGCGGTCGGTGGTGACGACCACGCCGCTGTCCTGCCCGCCCTCGCCGGGGCGCACCTCGAGCAAAGGATTCTTCGCCACCTCCTCGGCGATCACCGCCTCCAGCTCCATGTTCGACAACGCCAGCAGCTTGATCGCCGCCTGCAATTGCTGGCTCATCACCAGCGACTGGGTTGGACGGATATGAAGGCCGGGGCCGAGACCCATGATTAGAGCCTGCCTTGGGGAATTGGAGGCGCTGATCTCCCGCTCACCGCTTCGCCGCGGGCCGATTTTGGGTCGATGCGTCGTCGCTCGTCAGCCACGATGAACCTCATCGCGCCTTCCTCGCTCCTTGCCTCGATCCAAAATTGGCTCCATCACGGCGCCTCCAGTTCCCCAAGGCAGGCTCTCAGAGGGCGAAGCTCTCGCCGAGGTAGAGCCGGCGCACTTCCTGGTCGGCGACCAGGGCTTCGGGGGTGCCCTGGAACAGCACCTGGCCGTCGTAGATGATGCAGGCGCGGTCGACGATTTCCAGCGTTTCGCGCACATTATGATCGGTGATCAGCACCCCGATATCGCGGCGCTTCAGATCCTTCACCAGTTCGCGAATGTCGGCGATCGAGATCGGGTCGATCCCCGCGAACGGCTCGTCGAGCAGCATGATCGACGGTTCGCTGGCCAGCGACCGCGCAATCTCGCATCGGCGCCGCTCGCCCCCCGACAGCGCCATCGCCGGCGCAGCGCGCAAATGGACTAACCCGAATTCGTCGAGCAATTGCTCCAGCCTTGCCTCGCGGGCATGGCGGTCGGGCTCGGCGATCTCAAGCACCGACAGGATATTCTGTTCGACCGTCAGCCCGCGAAAAATCGAAGTTTCCTGCGGCAGATAGCCAAGCCCGAGGATGGCCCGGCGATACATTGGCAAGCCGGTAATCTCCGCCCCGTCGAGGTAGATCCGGCCGGAGTCGGGCTTTACCAGCCCCATCACTGAATAAAAGCAGGTGGTCTTGCCCGCGCCATTGGGGCCTAGCAGCCCAACTACTTCGCCGCGCGTCACAGTCAGCGAGACGTCATGCAGCACCGCGCGCTTGTCATATGCCTTGGCGATCGAACGCACGTCGAGCCCGCGCACCTCCGCCGTGCTTGGGCCGGCCGCGGCCCGGGTTTCAAAGGGGTGGAGTTCGTTCACCTAGGTCAGCGCCGGCTCACTGGTTCCGTTTGGGGACGGTGAAATGCCCGGTCACCCGACCGCCGCTCTGGCCAATTCCTGCCTGTCCGCCATCGACGACAGCCCGACCCGAACTGAGGTCGATGGTCAGCCGCTGGCCATTGATCTGCGATCCGCCGCGGTTGAGCTGCACCGCTCCGATCAAAGTGATCAATTTGCGGTCGGTGTCGTAAATTCCGAAGTTGCCCTTCGCAGTTTCTGACGGGCTTCGTACGATTACGCCACCGCTTGCGTCGAGCCGCTTGATATCGAGCCCTCCAGCGGTGGTGTAATTGACCGTCAGCCGCTGCGTATCGAGCGTTAATTCGGCTTGGCGAACACGCACATTCCCGCTGAAGATCGCCCGATCGGCGCGGTCCTGCGCTTCTATCCGATCCGCTGTAACGTCGATGTCCGCATCGGCATTATGCCCCTTCAACGCCGACGCAGCGCCTTGGGCGATCGCCATCGAGCCGATCGACAAAGAGACTAATCCGGTCGCGATCCAGGAAATACGTTTCATCTTGCTCATCTGATTGCCCCCTGCACGATTTTCAAGCGCACCCCGCGATCCAGCACCACCGTCCGCGTTCCCAGGTCGGCGCGCATTTGCCCGGCTTCGAACTGCCCCAGCTTCATCGACCCCGACACCCGCCCCTGGCTCGCCAATTGGCGTTGCTTCATGTCGACCCGCACATTGCTGGTCGACAGCCGATAGCCGTCACCCCCGGCGACCCGGACCGGGCCGTTGACCTGCACCATTTGTGTGTCGAGATCGTAATTGCCGCGATCGGCGACGATCATCAGCGGCCCCTGTGCTAGTCCAAGCTCGGCCTTCATCCCTTGAATTGCAACCACCGGAATGTCAGAGCTCTGCTGGATCGCGCGGTCGGCGGTGATGACGAACTTGTTGCCCTTATTATCCTCGCCGGCATAGCGCGCCTGCTCGATCCGCATCCGCTCAGTCGCCTTGTCGACGCCTTTCTTGTCGAGGATGAAACTGACGTCGTCGCGCTGGTCGAACGGCGCGATCGCCAGCAAGGCCACCAGCCCGAGCACCACCACCGGCAACCCGAACTTGGCCAGCCGGACCACACGGTCGTGCCGCCCGCCGGGCTCGGCCCAGTGGCGCTTGACGTCACGGGTCCGAAGCGCGGCTTCAGACATGGGCGAAGATATCCTGTTCGGCCCATCCCGCCAGGTCGAGCATCGCCCGCCCCGGAAGGAAATCGAAGCAGGCCTGCGCCAGCTCGGTACGCTTCTCGCGCGCCAACCGCAGGTCGAGCTTGTCCTTCAGCGCGTGCAGGTAGCGCACGTCGCTCGCGGCATAATCGCGCTGCGCATCGTTTAGGTCGGGCCCGCCCCAGTCGCTGGTCTGCTGCTGCTTGCTGATGTCGGTGGTCAGCATTTCCTTGACCAGTTCCTTCAGGCCATGGCGGTCGGTGTAGGTCCGCACCAGCCGGCTGGCAGTGCGGGTGCAATAAGCCGGACCGGCCATCACCCCGAGATAGGCCTGCATGATCGCCAGGTCGAAACGTGCGAAATGATAGAGTTTGAGCCGCGCCGGATCGGCCAACAGCGCCTTAAGATTGGGCGCCGCATAGTCGCTTCCGGGCGAGAAGCGGACGAGATGCTCGTCGCCCTTGCCGTCGGAGATTTGCACCAGGCAAAGCCGGTCGCGTCCGGGCATCAGGCCCATCGCCTCGGTATCGATCGCGATCGGCCCGTCGGCGAAGGTCACGTCGCCGGGTAGGTCTTCTTCATGAAAATAGACCGACATTCATTCACTTCCTTGGACGCTGGCAAGCCGCTTGCCACGCAGCGCATGGCCACGCGGTGAACCCACTCTAGTCCGAGGACGGGGGGTGCGGCCAGCCCTGCGGCATCGAATCACTAGGATGCGACCCATTTTTCCTGTAAGAGGCGATTCTGGCGCGCGGATGTTTCGTGCGTGTGATCTGTTGCGCCTTTGGCCCGAGCGCAGCGGTTTTTTTGATATGGCGGGCACGAGAGAGTTTTACGGGCATGGGTTTCGATAGAGGGCGTAAAGGCGAGCGCGGCGGTCGCGGCCGCGACAAGCGCGACGGTTTTGGTGGTGAAGACAGCAGCAGTTTCGGTGGCGGACAGGACCGCGGCGGCTTCGGCGGCGGCGGTAATGCTGGCGGCGGCTACAATGCACCGCGCACCGGCGGATACGGTGGCGGCGCCGATCGCTTCGGCGGCGGCAATGCTGGTGGCGGTGATCGCTTCGGCGGCGGTGGCGGTGGTTTCCGCAGCGGCGGTGCACCGGCAGGCGGCGGCGGCGGCGGGTTCCGCGGCGGCATGCCTCCTCAGGTCGTTGGCGAAGGCAAGGGTATCGTAAAATTCTTCAATCCGCAGAAGGGCTTCGGCTTCATCGTTCGCGATGACGGCGGAGAAGATGTGTTCGTTCACATCAGCGCGGTCGAACAGGCTGGCCTGACCGATCTGGCCGATGGCCAGCCGCTCGAATTCACCCTGGTCGATCGCGGCGGCCGCGTGTCGGCGACTGATATCAAGATCGACGGCGAACCGATGGCCGTCTCGCGCTCTCCGCGCGAGGATGGCGGCGAAAGTGGCGCCGCTGGTGGTGGCGATCGCGGTGGCCCGCAGCGCCAGCTGACCGGCGAAAAAGCGCAAGGCACGGTCAAGTTCTTCAACGCGATGAAGGGCTTCGGTTTCATCAGCCGCGATGACGGACAGGCTGATGCCTTCGTCCACATCTCGGCGGTCGAGCGTGCCGGCATGCCGACGATCAACGAAGGCGACCGGCTCGAATTCGAGATCGAGGTCGACCGTCGCGGCAAGTACGCCGCGGTCAACCTGTCGCCGTTGCAAGAATAATCGCTCTCACGAGCGGGGACTAAAACGCCCGTCCGGAGAAATCCGGGCGGGCGTTTTCTTTATGTCGCCAGCGCCAGCAGATTGGCGATCGTGTCCGCCTCGCCCGCCGGCTTGTCGGTGCGGATCCGGCTGATCCGTGGAAAGCGCATGGCCAACCCCGACTTGTGGCGCTTTGACGCGTGGATTGAATCGAACGCCACTTCCAGCACCAGGCTCTTCTCTACCTCGCGCACCGGGCCGAAGCGATTGAGCGTATGGGTACGGACGAACTTGTCGAGCATCTTCAACTCGGCATCGGTAAATCCGAAATAGGCCTTTCCGACCGGCAGCAGTTCGCCACTTTCGCTCCACGCCCCGAACGTGAAATCGCTGTAGAAGGAGGATCGCTTGCCCGACCCGCGCTGGGCATACATCATCACGCAATCGGCGGTCAGCGGGTCGCGCTTCCATTTGTACCACAGCCCGGTCTTGCGCCCGCCGACGTACGGCGAGTCGCGGCGCTTGAGCATCATCCCCTCGACGCCTTCGTCGCGGACCAGGGCGCGGACTTCCTCCAGTGCCTCGAAGCTCGCTGCTTCGATCAATCGCGACAGGTCGAATCGCTCGGGGTCGAGCGTCGCGACCACCGCTTCCAGCCGAACTCGGCGCTCACCCCACGGCAGGCTCCGCAAATCCTCCTCGCCATCGAACAAGATGTCATACAGCCTGACGAACGCCGGATAGTCGGCTTGTACCTTGGCCGAGACATTTTTGCGCCCCAGCCGCTGCTGAAGCGCATTGAAGCTCGCCGCCGCCCCGCCATGCGCTTCGGCGCCTTGCGCTTCGCCGCGCACCAGCAACTCGCCATCGAGCACAGCCGTCATGGCGAATGACGACGCGAT
>JBKJNP010000218.1:0-2745 GCA_046593565.1 Sphingomicrobium sp.
ATGGGTCGAATGCGGACATTGAGCTGAACTTTTTTGGTGTCGGCTATTTGCGCGATTGACGCGCTGCATATCGAGCATCGCGCGCTGCCTTCATGTCCGCTGCACTGGCAGGTTTTAGGCGAGCCGCCTTGAGCGCGGCTGCGGCTTCATCTTCAGCGGCCTTGGCAGCCTTTTTAGCTGTCTTCTCGGCGCGAGAAGCTGCGTTTTGTTCGGTCTTTGCGGCTCGCTCAGCGGAACGGGCTTTGTCCTGCGCCTCCCATGCCTCACGCCTTTCGGCCATAATGGTCGCGTCAACCGACGGCTTGGCTTTCAAGCGATCAAGCGCTTTTTGTTTGGCTTTCCGGGCCGATTCCGCACGATCTTGAAATGAGGGGTCTTTAAACGAGGCCACTGGGATCCTTGTATATCCGGGGATTGAGGCCGTGCCGTTTATTGTGCGATCTGTCGGCTTGCAACCTGCCCTGGTGGCCGGCCGCGGAAATTAGCCCGGGAGCCACGTCACTTTTTGGTCGGAGACGTTCGCCCCCACAAAAAGCTTCCAATGTAGGATTTCGCCTGCTTTGCTCGCCTTCCCGCGAGTCGGCGCGCTGTCGCTTCGGCTTGTTCGGGACTGGCTCTTTCAGACCGTTGATACACTTGGCTGCGCCCGGCGCCGCCCAAACACTCACTCTCCGCCAGCGAAGATGAACAAGGTAACACTCAGGGTAACAACCCACCGGTTGAGGGGGTCGACTGTTACCCTACGCCGCCGTCACTGCGAACATTGGGATCATTCGCCTCAACCGCTCTCGAAATTTCCAAAGTTGATTCTGAAGTTGATGACCCCCCGGTTGAGGGGGGGGGTCAGCCACTCGCTCCCCTTAGCTTGTCGCTTCAAACTTCCGGCCGGTTCGCCAGCAGATCATCGACCACCGCGGGATCGGCCAAGGTCGATATATCGCCCAGATTGCTGACATCCCCCTCCGCGATCTTGCGCAATATCCGCCGCATGATCTTGCCGCTCCGCGTCTTGGGCAAGGCCGGCGCGAACTGGATTACATCCGGCGTGGCGATCGGTCCGATTTCCTTGCGTACCCATTGCACCAGCTCGCCGTGCAGCGCCGCATTGACCGCGATATCGGCGTTGACCGTGACATAAGCGTAAATCCCTTGCCCCTTGATTGCGTGCGGCATGCCGACCACCGCCGCTTCGGCAACATGCGGATGTGCCACCAAAGCGCTTTCGACTTCGGCGGTGCCCATGCGGTGGCCGCTGACGTTGATCACATCGTCGATCCGCCCGGTGATCCAGTAATAGCCATCCTCGTCGCGGCGGCAGCCGTCGCCGGTGAAGTAATAGCCCGGATAATGGGTAAAATAAGTGGCGAAGAAGCGCTTCGGGTCGCCCCACACGCCGCGCATCTGCCCCGGCCAGCTGTCGGCGATCACGAGGCTCCCCTCGCCCGCCCCATCGATCGTCTTGCCTTCGCCGTCGAGCAATTCGGGGCGGACCCCGAACATCGGCCGGGTCGCGCTTCCGGGTTTGAGCGCGGTCGCACCGGGCAATGGGCTGATCATCGTCCCGCCGGTCTCGGTCTGCCACCAGGTGTCGACGATCGGGCAGCGCTGCTCGCCGACCACGCGATAATACCACTCCCACGCCTCGGGATTGATCGGCTCGCCGACCGTCCCGAGCAGCTTGAGCGACGAGCGCGAGCATTTCGTCACCCACTCGTCCCCTTCCCGCATCAGCGCCCGAAGCGCGGTCGGCGCGGTGTAGAAAATCTCGACTTTGTGCTTATCGATCACCTGCCAGAAGCGCGACGGGTCGGGCCAGTTGGGCACGCCCTCGAACATGATCTGGGTCGCGCCGTTGATGAGGGGGGCATAGACGATATAGCTGTGCCCGGTGACCCAGCCGACGTCCGCGGCGCACCAGTAAATCTGCCCGGGCCGGTAATCGAACACATATTCGTGGGTCATCGCGGTCCACACCGCATAGCCGCCGGTCGTGTGCAGCACACCCTTGGGCTGCCCGGTCGATCCTGACGTATAGAGAATGAACAGCGGGTCCTCCGCCCCCATTTCCTCCGCCGGGCAAATCTCCGATTGCGCCGCCATCGCCTCGGCCCAGTCGAGATCGCGGCCCTCGACCATTGCCACCTCCGCCCCGGTCCGCCGCAGCATGATCACCCGGCCAACGTCCGGGCATTGCTCTAGCGCCGCATCGACATTGGCTTTCAAGGGGATGCGTTTGCCCCCGCGCAGCCCCTCGTCGGCGGTCACTACCAGCGTCGAATCGCAATCCTTGATCCGCCCCGCCAGCGCTTCCGGGGAAAAGCCCGCGAACACTACCGAGTGCACTGCCCCGATCCGCGCACAGGCCAGCATCGCCACCGCCGCCTCGGGCACCATCGGCAAATAGATTGTCACCCGGTCGCCGCGCTTCACGCCCTCGGCCTTGAGCAGATTGGCGAAGCGGCACACATCGCGGTGGAGCGCGGAGTAACTGATCGTGCGGCCCGGCCCGGCGGGATCGTCGGGTTCCCAGATGATCGCGGTGACATCGCCGCGTGTCGCGAGGTGTCGGTCGAGGCAGTTGGCGGCCAGGTTCAACGTCCCGTCGGCGAACCAGCTGATGCCGAAGTCGGCTTCGTCGAAGCTGCTGTCCTTGACCGTCGTGAACGGTGCGATCCAGTCGATTCTCTTCGCTTCCTCGCGCCAAAAACCATCCGGATCGTCGATCGAGCGGCGGTACATTTCTTC
>JBKJNP010000016.1:0-3702 GCA_046593565.1 Sphingomicrobium sp.
GCTCGCGACCACGTCGCGGGTCACTTGCTCGGGCAGCGCCGAGCTGTCGACGATCATCGCGTTCTGCCCGCCGGTCTCGGCCACCAGCGTGGCGATCGGCGCGTCGCGCATCGCCAGCGCGCGGTTGATGCTGCGCGCGGTCCCGGTCGAGCCGGTGAACGCGACCCCGGCGATGCGCGGGTCGCTGGTGATCGCCTGGCCGACCTCGCCGCCGCCGGGGAGCAACTGGAGCACTTCGGGCGGGATTCCGGCCTCGTGGCACAGCCGGATCGCGAGCGCGGCGATCAGCGGGGTCTGCTCGGCCGGCTTGGCAATCGCCGCATTGCCCGCGGCCAGCGCGGCCGCAACCGGCCCGATGAAGATCGCCAGCGGAAAATTCCATGGGCTGATGCACGCAAACACCCCGCGCCCGTGCAGGCGCAGCTGGTTAAGCTCGCCAGTCGGTCCCGGAAGCGCCGTTGCCCCCGCGAACTGCCGCCGCGCCTCGGCCGCATAATAACGCAGGAAATCGACCGCCTCGCGGACCTCGAGCACCGCGTCGGGCAAGGTCTTCCCCGCCTCGCGCATGCACAAGGAGAACAATGCCTCGCGCTCGCTTTCGAACAGATCGGCCGCCTTGCCCAGCAGCACCGCCCGCGCCTCGCCACCAAGCGCGTTCCACGCCCCCTGCGCCGCCGCGCCTGCGCGAACCGCGACATCGACCTCGGCCTCGCTCGCCTCGATCACCCGCCCGACCACTTCGCTGCGATCGTAAGGCGCAACCACCGGTCGCCCTTCACCAGCCCCGCCCAGCGTCGAGCCCGCGCTCCACAACCGTGCCTCCAGCGCGTCCAATCGCCCGAGCAATGGCTCGCGCAACAATGGATCGCTGAGGTCCAGCCCCGCGCTATTCCGGCGCCCCGCCCCGAAAATCGCGTCGGGCAGCGGAATCGCCGGATTGCGCTTCGGATCCAGCACTGCCAGCTCCGCCACCGGATCGCGCACCAGCGCCTCGATCGGCACATCCTCGTCGGCGATGCGATTGACGAACGACGAATTGGCGCCGTTTTCCAGCAGCCGCCGCACCAGATAGGCGAGCAACTCCTTGTGCGTCCCGACCGGCGCGTAGATCCGCACCGGGGTTACCGCCTCACCAATCCCCGCCTCCAACTTGGCCAGCTCGGCATAAAGCCCCTCGCCCATGCCGTGCAGCCGCTGGAATTCAAACCGCGGCAGATCTAAATGGGGACTGTCCCCATTTAGGGAGGCCAACGCCTTCACCGCCCCGATGGTGTTGGCGTTGTGGGTCGCGAACGCCGGGAAAATCACGTCGCTCGCATCGAGCAGCCGCTTCGCGCAGGCAAGATAAGACACGTCGGTCGCAACCTTGCGCGTCCACACCGGATAATCGTCCAATCCGGCAACCTGCGCCGCCTTGATCTCGGTGTCCCAATAGGCGCCCTTCACAAGGCGCACCATCAGCTTGCGGCCATGCTTGCGGGCCAGCGCCGCGACCCAATCGCACAATGGCAAGGCGCGCTTCTGATAGGCCTGCAACGCCAGCCCGAACCCGCCCCAATTATTGGCGAACAAAGCATCGTCGGCGACCAGCGCCTCAATGATGTCGAGCGATAGTTCGAGCCGGTCGGCCTCCTCGGCGTCGATCGTGAAATGGACGTCGGCCTTGCTCGCCTTCATCGCCAGCGCGCGCAGCACCGGCAGGATCGCCGCTTTCACCTCGTCGGCATGGTTCCACTCATAGCGCGGGTGGAGCGCCGACAATTTGACCGAGATTCCGGGCGAGGCGCGAAAGCCGCCGGTCGCTTCGCCGGCAATGGCGTCGAGAGCATCCGAATAAGATCGCGCATAACGCGCCGCATCGTCATGCGTCCGCGCCGCCTCGCCCAGCATGTCGAAACTGTGGTTGAGCCCCGCCTTTCGCTCCGGACCTGCCCGCCCAAGCGCTTCGGCGATCGTCCGACCGAAAACGAACTGGCGCCCAAGGATCTTCATTCCCTGGCTGACTGCGGTGCGGATCACCGGTTCGCCCAGCCGCCCGACCGCCCGGCCCAATGCCGCGCGCCACCCGTCCGACCGGTCATTGGCCTCGTCGAGCACTTTCCCAGTCAGCAACAAAGAAAAAGTCGCGGCATTGACGAAGGTCGATTTGCTGTCGCCCAGTTTCTCGGCCCAGTCCGGCCCCGACAATTTGTCGGCGATGAGGTCGTCGGCGGTCTCGGCATCGGGAATGCGGAGCAACGCCTCGGCCAGGCACATCAGGGCAATGCCTTCGTCGCTGCCAAGGTCGTAGGCGGCCATGAACGCGTCGATCCCGGCCGGCTTGTGCCCACGGACCGCTTTCGACAGCGATCGCGCCATCGCCGCTGCTTCCGACGCCTGGCGCGGGTCCAGCGCGGCCTCTGTCAGCCGCTGCTCGACCAGCGCATTCTCCTCGGGCCGATACGCCCGCCGCAACTCGGTCCGGTCGATCATGTCAGGCGCCGCTTACGCCAGCGCGCCGTGGCAATGCTTGTATTTCTGGCCCGACCCGCACGGGCACGGCGAATTGCGACTCTCCGGCTCGACCGCCCCTTCGGGCATCGGCGGCAACGCTGCCTGCTGCCGCGGAGCGAACATCGCTGACGCGCCATCCTGGTCATAGGTATCGTCGTCGCCCGACAGCGGGTCGAAATGGCTGGTGATGAAGTCGGGCAAGCCCGGCGGCGGGCCCGGATCATTGAGCTGGACCTGGGCGCGAAGCAGGGTCTTGGTTACTTCCTCGCGGATCGCGATCAGCAAACGCTCGAACAAGGCGAACGCCTCCTGCTTATATTCGTCGATCGGCTTCTTCTGGGCGAAGCTGCGGAGGTGAATAACGGTGCGCAGCGCGTCGAGCGTCGCTAGATGCTCCTTCCAGTGATGGTCGAGCGTCTGAATGAGGATCTGCTTCTCGACCTCGATCCAGCGTTCCATGTCGGCGCCGGCGGTCTTGGCCGCCATCGCCTCGTCAGTCATCGCCTGCAACCGCTCGATGATTACATCCTGCTCGACCGCTTCTTCCTGCAGCCACTCCTCGATCGGCGGCGCCAGGCCGAGGAGGTCATCGACCCCTTCCGTCAGGCCGGCGACGTCCCATTGCTCGGGATAGGTGCCCGGCGGGCAATTGGTCGCGACCAGCCCGGCGATGGTCTCGGCGCGGAAGTCCTCGATCACGTCGCTGACATGGTCGCTATCCATGATCTCGGCGCGTTGCTCGTAGATCACCTTGCGCTGGTCGTTCATCACATCGTCGAATTCGACGACCTGCTTGCGAATATCGTAATTGCGCGCCTCGACCTTGCGCTGGGCGGTCTCGATCGCCTTGGAAATCCATGGGGAGACGATCGCCTCACCATCCTCCAGATTCTTGTTCATCAGCCGGGCAAAGGCGGTCTGGGGCCCGAAGATCCGCAGCAGGTCGTCGTCCAGGCTGAGGTAGAAACGGCTCAGGCCCGGATCGCCTTGGCGGCCCGACCGGCCGCGCAGCTGATTGTCGATACGGCGGCTCTCGTGGCGCTCGGTGCCGAGCACGAACAGCCCGCCGGCCTCAAGCACCAGGCGCTTCTGCTCGGCGACCTCGGCCTTGATCCGGCCCACCGCCGCGGTGCGCTCTGGCCCCTCGGCCATGTCCTTCAATTCATCCTCGATGCGGAAATCGACATTGCCGCCCAGCTGGATGTCGGT
>JBKJNP010000170.1:0-2802 GCA_046593565.1 Sphingomicrobium sp.
GTGGATCGAGGTGGCGTAAGTCAGCAGCAGCGCCGCGCCGTCGGTGAAGCTGCGGTGGTCGGGCAGGCGGAACGCGGCCTTGGCGTCGATGACGATCTTCTCGACCAGCCCGCCCCATCCCGGCACCGCGATCAGCCGGTCGCCGACGCTCCAGCCGCTTACACCATCGCCGACCGCTTCGACTTCGCCGGCAATCTCGCCGCCCGGCGCGAACGGCCGCGGCGGCTTGAACTGATATTTATCCTCGATGATCAGCACATCGGGATAATTGATCGCCGCAGCGCGCACCCGCACCAGCAATTGGCCGGGGCCGACGACCGGATCGGGCAGGTCGTCAACGGTCAGAGTCTCGGGGCCGCCGGGGGCGTGGCTGAGCAGGGCTTTCATTCCGCTGCCTTGGGAAAGGCCGGCAATTTCGCAATGTCCGCGGCTTCGTGCTGGATGATCACCTTGGCCTTGAGGCTCCTGGCGATCGCCTGGAAGCGGTCGAACGAGGCCAGGGTGTCGGCTCGGTTGGTGTTGAAGCTCGGCACGCCCTTGTTCGCGACCTGCTCGGTGGCATGGTAGAGATCGCCGGTCAGCAGAACCGGCCCGCTTTTCAGCCGCACCAGCAGCGCCTTATGCCCCGGCGTGTGGCCGGGCATGTCGAGCACCACCACCGATTTGTCGCCGAACACGTCCTTGTCGCGGGCCACCGGCTCGACCTTGGCGCCGCCCGAGATCCACGGAGTAAAGCGCTTGGCAGTCTCGGGCCGCGCCTTGATCGCCTCCCAGTCGCCCGTCCCGACCAACAACATGGCGCCCGGAAAATCGGCGGCCTGGCCGGTGTGATCGTCGTGATAATGGCTGATCCCGACGTGAGTGATGTCGGCGGGCTTGAGCTTGAGCGTCGCGAGCTGGTCGACGATCCGTTTTTTGAGCGAGATGGTGAACACCCATTCGGTTTCGGGGGGCTTGCCGGCCAGCGACCCCGCGACCCCCGTGTCCCACAGCATATATTGGTCGCCGTGACGAATGAGGTAACAGCTCGCGGTCAGCGCCTTGCGCTTGCCCGGATAGAGGTAAGTGTCCGAGAAGACATCGAAATCGCTGACCTGTATCGACCCGCAGTCGAGTCGGGTGAGCGAGAGTTTGGCCGGCGATTGGGCTGGCTGCGCGGACGCCGCGCCCGCAACGGCGATGGTTGCGGCAGCCAAAATCAGCATTTTCATCGACTTTCCTCCCGATGCAGTCCTTCTAGTCGTCGTAATGCGCCGTGGTCTTCGCCTTGATCTCGTCGGCGGTGACCCCCGGCGCCATCTCGAGCAATTTGAACGGCGAGGCGTGGTCCGGCCGCTGGAACACACCCAGGTCGGTGATGATCATGTCGACGCTGTTCCTGCCGGTCAGCGGCAGGGTGCACGCGGGGATGAACTTGGGGTCGCCGTTCTTGGACACATGCTCCATCACGACGATGATCTTCTTGACCCCCGCGACCAAGTCCATCGCCCCGCCCATGCCCTTGATCATCTTGCCCGGGATCATCCAGTTGGCGATGTCGCCGCCCTCGCTGACTTCCATCGCGCCGAGCACGGTCAAATCGATATGCCCCCCGCGGATCATCGCGAAGCTGTCGCTGCTAGAGAAATAGGCCGAGCTGTCGAGCTCGCTGATGGTCTGCTTGCCGGCATTGATCAAATCGGCATCAACCTCGTCCGGGTAAGGGAACGGCCCGATACCGAGCATGCCATTTTCCGATTGCAGCGTGACCGTCATCCCGTCGGGAATATTGTTGGCGACGAGTGTCGGGATGCCGATCCCGAGATTGACGTAATAGCCGTCTTTCAGCTCGCGCGCGGCGCGCGCCGCCATCTGGTTGCGATCCCAGCTCATGCCGCCCGCTCCCGCGTCGTCACGAACTCGATCTTCTTGTCGTAGGGCGCGCCGAGGATCAGCCGTTTGACGTAGATGCTCGGAACATGGATGCAGTCGGGGTCGAGCGTGCCAACCGCGACGATTTCCTCGACTTCGGCGACGCAAATCTTGCCGCAGGTCGCGGCCGGCTGGTTGAAGTTGCGCGCGGTCTTGCGGAACAGGAGGTTGCCCGCCTCGTCGGCTTTCCAGCCCTTGATGATCGACAGGTCGGCGCGGATGCCACGCTCGAGGATATACTCCTCACCGTCGAACTCTTTCACTTCCTTCCCGTGCGCGACCTGGGTGCCAACCCCGGTCTTGGTGTAGAAACCGGGGATCCCCGCGCCGCCGGCCCGCATCCGCTCGGCGAGCGTTCCCTGCGGGCAGAATTCGACCTCCAGTTCGTCGGCCAGATATTGCCGCTCGAACTCCTTATTCTCGCCGACGTAGGACGAGATCATCTTGCCCACCTGCCGCGTGCGCAGCAATTTGCCGAGCCCTTCATTGTCGATCCCGGCATTGTTGCTGGCGATGGTCAGATTCTTGACCCCGGAGGCCACGATCGCGTCGATCAGCCGTTCGGGGATGCCGCACAGGCCAAAGCCCCCGGCGGCGATGGTCATGCCGTCGAACAGCAACCCGTCGAGGGCGGCAGCGGCGTCGGGATAGATTTTCTGGGCCATGGCAGCGTCCTTAGGCAGGCGCTTATCCGCGGGCAAGGCGGCTTAGGGTAGGAGGAGCGTGCCCACGCGCGGGTCGGCCCGCCCCGCGACCGCATCGCGATAGGCGGAAAGCGCGGCGTCCGGCCCGTCGCTGGCCTCGATCCGGAACAGCCGCCGCGCGTCGCCAAGGAAGTGGGTCCAGGCGGCGCCCATGCGCGACTGAAAGCCCGCCGGCCCCCAATCCTTG
>JBKJNP010000252.1:0-4448 GCA_046593565.1 Sphingomicrobium sp.
CCAAAACCAGCTAGATTTTGTTGATCGAAATCTGTTAACAGTAAACCCATGAGGTCGCGTTTGTCGTTTGTCCGGGTTGGTGCCTGTTGTGCAGTGGCGCTGCTGCTTGGCGGCGCGACCTTGCCGAAGGCACCAACCCGGACAAACGACAAACGCGACCTCATGGGTTTACTGTTAACAGATTTCGATCAACAAAATCTAGCTGGTTTTGGGCTGCTCGATCTCGGCCAGCGAAATCGGGAAGTCGGTCGCGCAAAAGGCGCAATCGACCCGGATGAAGCCATCTTCGCCGACCATCTGCGCCCGTTCCTCGACGGGGAAGCGAGCGATCACCGAGCGGACATAAGCGGGGTCGCAGCGGCACCCGCGCGACAGGGCCACCGCGGGCAGGATCCGCACCTCGTCTTCTTCGTGGAACAGCCGCCATAATAGTTCGTCCAGCGCCAGCTCGCGGTCGAGCAATTCCTCATCCTTGACCGACCCGGCGAGCACCGCAACGTGCGGCCAGTCGGGGTGGTCGAGCTTGGTATGGATTCGCTCGCGCCCCTCCTCGCCTTCGGGCAAATGCTGGAATAGGATCCCGCCCGCGGTCCAGCCGCCCTCGCGCTTGTCCGCTACCAGCCGCACGATCGACGGGATCTGCTCGGATTGGGTGAAGTAGCTTTGCGCTGCCTGGCCCAGGCTCTCGCCCTCCAGCGGCACGATCCCCTGATAGCGTTCCTTGGTCGACGCCTGGTCGAAGGTGATTGCGAGATATCCCTTGCCGAACAAGGCGAACAAGGACGGCGCCGGGCCAGCTTCGGCCAGTCGCTCGGCATCGTGGCGGACGTAACCGCGCAATTCGCCGTCGAGATAATCGCACACCAGAAGGTCGACGATGCCATTCTCGGTCTGCGCCTGCAGCGTCATCTGCCCACCGTCCTTGAGCAGGGAGCCGAGCAAGGCGGTCAGCGCAAGTGCCTCGGCCAGCAGGGTCTCGATCACCGGCGGATAAGCATGGTTGGCGAGGATCGCGTCGATCGACCCGCCCAGCCGAACCGCCCGCCCCCGCGCATGCCGCGCCGGGATGGTCACGCCCAGCGCAACATCGAGAGTGAGGGGAATGGATGTAGTCATGCGCGCCCAGATAGTGACCTGACGCCGTCATTGCGAGGCGTCAAATCTTGCCCAGCGCCCACAGCAACAGCGACTTTTGCGCATGCAGCCGGTTCTCCGCTTCATCCCACACCGCCGACTGTGGACCGTCGATCACTGCGTCGGTCACTTCTTCGCCGCGATGGGCCGGAAGGCAGTGGAGGAACATCGCGTCGGGCTTTGCCGCCGCCATCAGCGCCTCGTCGACGCGGAACGGCTCGAGCGCTGCCATTCGCTCGCCGTCGTCCAATTGCCCCATCGAGGTCCAGGTGTCGGTCACCACCACATCGGCATCCGCCACCGCCTCGCGTGGATCGCGCATGATCGGCACGCTCGGCCCGCGCGCCGCCGCCGCGGTCAGCACATCCGCGTCGGGCTCATGCCCCGCTGGACAGGCGACCCGCACCTCGAAGTCCATCAGCGATCCCGCCTCGATCATCGAGTGGCAAACATTATTGCCATCGCCGAGCCACACCCAGCGCGTCCCCGCCAGCTTGCCCTTGCGCTCGATCACCGCCTGCATGTCGGCCAGCAGCTGGCATGGATGCGACGCGTTGGTCAGCCCGTTGATCACCGGCACGCTGGCATATCTGGCCAATTCGACCGCTTTGTCGTGATAGTCAGTGCGAATCATGATCGCGTCGACATACCCCGACAGCACGCGCGCGGTGTCGGCCACGCTTTCGCCGCGACCCAATTGCGACGAGGCCGAGTCGAGCACCAGCGCCGATCCGCCCAATTGCCGCATCGCCATGTCGAAGCTGACCCGGGTGCGGGTGCTGTTCTTCTCGAAGATCATCGCCAGCACATGCCCGGCAAGCGGCGCATCGGCGTCGATCTGCCCCTTGGGCCAGTCCGCGCGTGCCGCTTTCCTTGCCGCTGCGTCCTTCAGGATCGCGGCGATTCCGTCCGGCCCCGCGTCGACGAGATCGAGAAAATGGCTCACGCCGCGTCGGGCACCTGATAATCGCCCGACGCCGCCGACAGGCCGTCGACAAATTCGCGGATATGGCTCTCGTCAATCGTCAGCGGCGGCAGCACGCGCACCACATTGTCCCCCGCGGCGACGGTCAGGATGCCCTTGGTGCGAAGGTAACCGACGAACGCGCGGCTGTCGGTCTTCATCTTGATGCCGAGCATCAGCCCGACCCCGCGTACGCTGTCGAACAGATGATCGTGGTTGGGGATCATCTGCTCCAGCGCGGCGCGTAGCCGTTCGCCGGTTGCGGTCACCTGGGCCAGGAACTCGTCGTTGGCCACAACATCCAGGACTGCCTCGCCAGCGGCCATCGCTAATGGGTTTCCGCCATAGGTCGATCCGTGGGTGCCGATCACCATTCCCGACGCGGCCTTTTCGGTCGCGAGGCACGCACCGAGCGGGAAGCCCCCGCCAATCCCCTTGGCCGAAGCCATGATGTCGGGAGTGATCCCATAATGCTCATGTGCATACAGCTTGCCGGTCCGCGCCATGCCGCATTGCACTTCGTCGAGCACGAGCATCAGATCATGCTCGACGCAGGCTTTCCTCAGCCCGCTCATGAACGCCTGGCTGGCCGGGCGGATGCCGCCCTCGCCCTGGATTGGTTCGACCAGGAAGCCCGCCGTATTGCCGTCGATCGCCGCCAGCGCCGCGTCGAGATCGTCGAATTCGACCACTTTGAACCCCGGCAGCAGCGGCGCGAACCCGTCGCGCAATTTCTCCTGGTTGGTGGCGCTGATCGTCGCCATCGTCCGCCCGTGGAAGGCGTTGGAGAAGGTGATCAGATCATGCTTTTCGGGATTGCCCTTGGCGTGGTGATAGCGGCGCGCGGTCTTGATTGCGCATTCGACCGCTTCGGCGCCCGAATTGGTGAAGAACACCGTGTCGGCGAAGGTCGCATCGACCAGCCGCTGCGCCAGCCGCTCGCCCTGCGGCGATCCGTAGAGGTTGGAGACGTGGATCAGCGTCTCGGCCTGTTTCTGGATCGCCTTGGTCAAATGGGGATGGCCGTGGCCCAGCAAATTGACCGCGATGCCGCTGGCGAAATCGAGATATTTCTCGCCGCCCTCGCCATAAAGATACACGCCCTCGCCGCGCACCGGACGGACATCGCAACGCGGATAGACGGGCATGAGCGGCGTGATGGCCATGGTGAAGCGGCTCCTCGAAAAAATCGGATCTTATGTGGCGGCGGCCCCCGGGGCACGACCCGCGCGCCTATAGCCAGAGCGCCGCAAAAGGAAAAGGGGCGCTGGACTGCTCCAGCGCGCCTTCCTTTGTTGATTGGACCGACGCCTTAGTCGTCGCGGTCGCGGCCGTGATCGTCCTCGTGGCGATCGTCTCGTCCGTCGCGATCGCGATCGCGATGGCCGTCGTGATGATCGTCGCGCGAATTGTAATCGCGGTCGCCTCGGTAATTGTTGTAGTATTGATTGTAATTATAGGGGTTGAAGCGGCGCGCGCCCGGACGACGGTTCCAGTCGCTCGCCTCGCGCATCACGCGATCCTCGAGACGGCGGACGCGCCGGTCGATCTTGCGCGCTTCGCTGTTGCTCACGCCGTTGCGGGTGAAGCGCCAGATGCGCTGTTCGAGGTTCTGCGCTTCGCGGTCCAGTTCGCGGACTTCGCGATAGCCGAGGATACGCATCTGGCCCATCTGGCGGATGTCGTGCCGCAGCCGCTGCACGCGGTCCTGCATCATCCGCGCGTAGCGCTGGTCGCGGAAGTTGTAGAGCCAGTTGTTCTGATGGCCATAGCCGGACTGGCCATAGCCGTACGGGGCCTGAGCCTGCGCGGGGTAGAATTGCGCAGCAGCCGGCGCGGCCAGGGCGAGCGCGCTTCCGGCGGCCGCCAAAGTCAGGGTCAATCTAAGCATCACAGCGCTCCTTTCATGAGCAGTTGATGACGCTTTATGTCCCGATTCGGTTGAGGCCGGCCTGAATGCGGCTGTTAGCCAAGGTTCAACAAGGTGAATCCGGTTAACCGCTTGATCGCTCAGTTCTTGATCTTCCACCCGCTCTTGAGGAGCGCGTAGCACAAAGCCCACAGGCCGAGGTTGATCGCAATGAGCAGCGCCGCGCCCAGCCACAACGGCGAATCGCTCACCCCCAGAAAGCCCGCCCGGAACCCCGAGATGACGTAGAAGAAGGGGTTGGCGTGACTGACCGCTCGGAACGCGGGCGACAAATGGTCGACCGAATAAAAGGTCCCCGAAAGCAGCGACAGCGGGGTGACGAAGAAATTGGTGATCGCCGCGGCGTGATCGAATTTTTCCGCCCAGATCGAGGTGATCAGTCCCATGAAGGACAGCATCAACGCTCCCAAAAACCCGAAC
>JBKJNP010000037.1:0-5046 GCA_046593565.1 Sphingomicrobium sp.
GCGCTTGTCGGGCCCGTCGATTACCCGTTCGACGTACAGCAAGGCGACCGCACCGCGCGGGCGGGTGCGTTCGACCGGCTGGAACGGGCCGGTGCCGAGTCCTTCGCGGGTCAGCGCAAAGTCGGGCTGGGCGAGCAATTGCAGTAAATTGGGGCGCGGCGCGCTCAGCCGTATCTCGATCACCCGGTCGGTCATCGCCACCACTTCCTCGACCGCGCCGAGCGCATCTTTGGCCGGGTTGCGACTCGCCGCGCGAAGCGACCGGGTGAGCAACCGCGCGACATCGCGCGCCTGGATCGAGCGGCCGTCGGGCCATTGTCCAGCGCTCAGGCGAAACACGTAGCTCAACCCGTCGTCACTGACGTTCCACCGCTCGGCGAGGCCGGGCTCGATCTGTCCGCGCGCGTCGAACCGCACCAGCCCCTGCGCGACGTTGAGCATCAGCAGCTGCTGCGCCGGGCTGAGCGGCCCGTCGGCCGGGTCGGCGATGGTCGGGGCCTCGTCGCCGATGACCGTGACGTCGAGCGTATCATTGGCGTCCCCGCGGCACCCGCCGAGCGCCAGCAGCGTGGCAAGCATGACAATCACGGGCCGGGGAAAACGCGCCATGGCCCTTGGTCTAACGTTATGCCCGGGTTCATCAAGCATCTGGATATCTGCCCGCGACTGTTTTACTGGACTAAGGCAGTGGCGGTGCGCGCCGTGGTGAAGGGGTTAGATGGGCGACAGCGATAATATCTGGCTGCGCAACGGCCGCAATATCGAGGATCTGCCCGATCCGTTCGCCGCGCCATTGCTCGACACGGGCAATGCGCCGCCGCTCGACCAGCCCCCGCCGCCGCGCCGCCGCCGCTGGCGCTACATTTTCTATGCGTTCGCGGCATTGCTGCTGGTCACCTTGCTGTGGCTGGTGATCACCGCGCCACTCGGCCGCGCGCTCGAGCCGCTCAAGGATCCGGCGATGCTGTTGCTGTCGGAGGAGGGGGTGCCGATTGCGCGGCGCGGGGCGATCAAGGACGAGCCGGTCGAGATCGCCAAGCTCAATCCGCTGACCCCAGCCGCGTTCATCGCCATCGAGGACCGACGGTTCCGCCGCCACTGGGGGATCGATCCGCGCGCGATCGGCCGGGCGATGGTCGCCAATGCCTCGGCCGGCGGGGTCAAGCAGGGCGGAAGCACGATCACCCAGCAGCTCGCCAAGACCAGCTTCCTGTCGTCCGACCGCTCGTACAAACGCAAGGCGCAGGAAGTGATCATCGCCTTCTGGCTCGAGGCGTGGCTGACCAAGGACGAGATTCTCTCGCGCTATATGTCATCGGTCTATTTCGGCGACGGGGTCTACGGCCTGCGCGCCGCCGCGCGTCATTATTTCGACCGCGCGCCCGAGAATCTCAGCCTCGCCCAGTCGGCGATGCTGGCCGGCATGGTCCAGGCCCCATCCCGCCTCGCGCCGACCCGCAACCTCGCCGGGGCGCAGAAACGCAGCCGGCTGGTGCTTCAGGAAATGGCCGACACCGGCGCGATCACCGCAGCGCGGGCGCGCGCGACGACATCCGCCGTCCCGGTCCGCCGCTCGGCCAAGGTTCCGACCGGCACGTATTTCGCCGATTGGGTCGCGCCGGTCGCGCAAAAAGCGTTCGAGGCCGATTATGGCGAGGTTCGCGTCCCGACCACCCTCGATGCCGATCTCCAGCGGCTCGCGGTCCGCGCCGTGTCCAATGCCCAGATTGGCGAGGCCCAGGCGGCGATGGTGGTGATGCGCCCCGACGGCCGCGTCGTGGCGATGGTCGGCGGCAAGAGCTACAAGGCCAGCCCGTTCAATCGCGCCACTCAGGCCCGCCGCCAGCCCGGCTCGGCGTTCAAATTGTTCGTCTATCTTGCCGCCTTGCGCGCCGGCTACTCGCCTGACGACATGATCGATGATTCGCCGATTACCGTCGACGGCTGGTCCCCGGCCAACAGCGACGGCGTCTATCGCGGTCAGATCACCTTGCGCCAGGCCTTCGCTCGCTCGTCCAATGCCGCGGCGGTGCGCCTGTCGGAACGGGTCGGGCGGGCCAACGTCCTGCGCGCCGCGCGCGAGCTCGGGATCACCTCGACCTTGCCCGATTCGCCCAGCGTCGCGCTTGGAACGGCGGGGGTCAGCCTGGTCGAATTGACCGCCGCTTATGCCGCGGTCGCCAGCGGCCGCTACCCGGTCCGGGCCCACGGTCTGCCGTCCCCCAAGGAGGATGGTGGCATCGCCGACTTCTTCTCCAACCGCGGCGGGACGCTCGACCGAACCCGCGACCAGGCGCCGATGCTCGACCTGCTGTGGTCTGCCACCAACGAAGGTACCGGTCGCCGCGCGGCGCTCAATGTCCCGACCTTCGGCAAGACCGGCACCACCCAGAATAATCGCGACGCTTTGTTCATCGGCTTTGCCGGCGACCTGGTGGTCGGGGTGTGGGTCGGGCGCGATGACGACAAGTCGCTGGGCAAGATGACCGGCGGCACTGCACCGGCGCGGATCTGGCGCAGTTTCATGGCCTCCGCGGTGGCGATCGACGGACGGAGCGGCCCAGACCTGCCGTTCCGCGGCCGCCGCCTCGCGCCCCCGGCGCCGAAACCGTCGCAGAGCCCGATTCCCGAGGATTGGTCGGAGCCCGCCAAGGCGATCCGAGAGGTAATCAACGCGCTTGACGAGCTGATCGGCGAATAGGCGCCCACGGCTCCGGTAAAAATTAATTATGGTGAACGCGCCGGAAAGGTGCCGTTTTAAGATTTTTTCAATCTCTTGAGCCGAAATAAGGGCCAACCCAAGCGCACTTCGGTGGGCTCGGGTGGGGGAAAGTGGACCCCCGCAGTGGAGCCTTAAGGAGACCAGAAATGGCCAAGATTTTCAAAATGATTCGTGATACCAAGGGTGCGACCGCGATTGAATACGGCCTGATTGCCGCCCTCATCGCCGTTGCCGCGATTGCCGCCATGCAGAGCATCGGCACCAAGCTTGGCACGACCTTCAACAACGTTTCGAACGAGCTCTAAGCTTAATCGGATTGTTGAAACGGAGCGGCGGCGTCGAAAGACGCCGCCGCTTTCGTTTGTGCGGCCTAGATCGGGCAATCCAAGCCCCTCGGGCGCTTCGCGCCAGCCGAAGACTGACGGCGGGGTACTTTTTTGAAATATATGGTGAGGGGTGCTTCGTTTGCACCGGCCCTCCTGCGCCAATCGGCTACGGCGAGCAGCCTACGCGTAACCTTCAGCTGGCTTGCCAGCCGAAGCTTTAGCGTAGGATGGTGGAGCCGAGGGGGATCGAACCCCTGACCTCTGCAATGCCATTGCAGCGCTCTCCCAGCTGAGCTACGGCCCCAATCCGTTGCGGCCCTTAAGCGATGATTTCCCGCCTGCAAACCCCAAAAGCCTGCAAACCCCAAATCACCGCACCGACAGAAAGCCGGCAGGTCGCTCGAACTTAATGTTCGTCGTCGTTGTCGCTCTTGGTGACGACCAGCTCGTCCTCGCCGGTGGCCAGGTCGACTTCGTCGTCGGCGCTGATTTCCTCATCCTCGTCGGGCACCAGATCCTCGGCGCCAAGATCGCCGTCGGCGGCCTCGGGCTTGTCGGCGACCGGCGCCGCGACCTCGAACGGCATCGGCTGCTTCGACTTCAGCACCGGCTCGGGATTGAAGGTGTTGCCGCATTCGATGCAGCCCACCGGGTCATCCTTGCCGAGATCGTAAAAACGGGTCGCGCATTTGGGACAAGTGCGCTTGGTGCCCCATTCGGGCTTCACCATGGTAAACTCCAGTCAGCTAATCGTGTGAACGCCCCGTCAGCCGAGGGCCCGGGGCACGTGGCGCGGGCATTGCCATAGCATCGGGCGGCTGTCAAAGCGCCGGCCATCGTGAATGATCCAATAGCCTCCCGCCCGGCCGAGCCGGCCATCGTCATCGCGGTCGACGGCCCCGCCGCCAGCGGCAAGGGCACCATCGCCCGCGCTTTGGCCGCACATTACGGCCTGCCGCACATGGACACCGGCCTGCTGTACCGCGCGGTGGCATTGAACCTGGTTCGGTTCGGGGGCGATCCCGGCAATGTGTTCGAAGCGGTGCGCGCCTGCGATCTCGGCTCGGTTTCGTTCGACGATCCCGAATTGCGTAGCGAACTGGTCGGCTCCTACGCCTCGCGAATCTCCGCCTACCCCGCGGTCCGATCGCATTTGCTCGATCGCCAGCGTGCGTTTGCGGGCCAGGCGGGTGGCGCCGTGCTCGACGGCCGCGACATCGGCACGGTGATCGCGCCCGACGCGACGGCAAAGCTGTTCGTCACGGCATCGCCAGAAGTCCGCGCCCGCCGCCGCCTCGCCGAGCTCACCGGGCGCGGCCTCAACGCCCACTACGAAGAAGTCCTCGCCGACATCCACGCCCGCGACGAGCGCGATTCCGGCCGCGCCGTGGCGCCACTGGCGCAGGCGGAGGATGCGCTGCTGCTCGACACGAGCGAGATGGACGTGGCGGGGGCGATTGCAGCGGCGATTGAGTTGGTTGAGGGGCAACTTCAGTAAAGTTTTTTGCCTGGCCACTGAAGGAGGTCGGGCTGTCGGGGGAGAGTGTGATGCGTTGGTTGGCATTAGCGGCGTTGCCTGCATTGATCGCGATTGGCGCGGCCAATCCGTCGCAGAAGTCGACCGTCAATTATGAACTGGCGCCCGAGATGCAGGGCGACACAATCGCCGGGCTCAACGTCACCATCCGCCTTCGAGCGGACAAAAGTGGCCTTACCACCCTCGATTGGATCGACGGTTGGGCCGGAGAGCGCAAACTGGGGCAGTGGGCCAGAGACATCAGGGTCGATGGCAGCGCTTCCATCTCGCCCGCGCCAAATGGCGGACGGATCATCCGCTCTGCGCCCGGTGCACCATTGGTCATGCGTTACAAGATCGTCTCGGCCTACGCCGCCGACCCGACGGTTAACGACAGCGAGCAAGCGCGACCGGTCATTCGACCGGGCTGGTTCTATTCGGTCGGGGAAGTACTTTACGCCCGTCCGGCGGGCCGCGACGAG
>JBKJNP010000128.1:0-3468 GCA_046593565.1 Sphingomicrobium sp.
TTCTTGAGCGCCGCCATCAGGTCGATCACGTTGCTGCCCTTGGCAGGCTTGTCGGGCGTATCGTCCTGGATGACGCGCTTGCCCTTTTTCTTCTGCTTCTCGGCGATCAGCTTGCGAAGCGCCTCGATGTAGCGATTCTCGAATTCGCTGGCGTCGAAGCCACTGGCTTTCTTTTCGATCAGCGCGCTGGCCAGGTCGAGCAGATCGGGGTCTGGCTTGGCGTCGCCGATGTCGCGGAAATAACTCGCCGCCTTGTGCACCTCGTCGGCGTAGCGCAACGTCTCCAACACCATCCCGCGCCCGCACGCCTTGAGCGACACAACATATTCCTGGCCGCGCATCGCCAGCTGTCCGATGCCGACTTTCTTCGCCTTGCGCAGCGCCTCGCGCACCACCACGAACGCTTCCTCGGCGAGGTCGTCGGACGGAACGACATAATATGGCTTGTCGTAATAGATCGGGTCAATGTCGGCATAATCGACGAACTGGGTCAGCTCGAGCGTCTTGCGGCTCTCCAATTTGACCTTCTCGATCTCCTCCGGGTCGAGCAGGACATATTCGCCTTTCTCGACTTCAAACCCCTTGAGGATCTGGTCGCGGTCGACCGGGCCGACCCCGGGCACGACCTTTTCGTAGCGCACCCGCTGGCCCGACGGCTCGTGCACCTGGTGGAAGGCGATCGATTTGCCCGCCTTGGTCGCGGGATAGATTTCGACCGGGATCGACACCAGTGCCAGCCTGATCTGTCCCCGCCAACTCGGCCGCGCTGCCATACCTCACTCCATCGATTGATTCGGAGCCGATTCAATCATCGGCGCGGGGAGTCGTTCCGTCGTGATCGATGCGCTCGCGGTCGGCACATGTCCCGGATTTGACGGAACGGCCCGGTTAATGAGAAACTAACAGCTTGCCGCCGGAGTCGGGGATCGGGCGGCGGGGGGCGCAATGACAAGCAGCGCGACAGCGATTTTGGAGCGGAGGGACGCCCTGGCGGCGGCTCATCCGACACGCGTGGCCGCGCCGCGCGGCTTGCTCGTCGCCTGCGGATTTGCTTTCACCATCGGCATCGCCGCGGGTGGCGCGGCTTATGGCTTTGCTCCGCGCAGCCAGGCCGCGTCGGTCGCCGTTCCGCTGGTCGATCCCGCTCGCATCGCAGCGCCCGCGCCGACCCCGCGCATCGCGCCACCGCTTACCCTGGCCGCGACATCGGACTCGACCCCGAAGCGGATCATGGGGATCGCCGGGGACGACCTCAACGCCTCGCTTCTCGCCGCCGGTGTACCGCAATCGGCGGTTGACGATTATCTTCGCGCGCTCGCCAGTCGCATCGACGTGGCGCGCGGGATCAGCGTCGTCGATCGCTTCGACCTGGTGATTGCGCAACGCCCTTCACCATCCTCTGGGTTCGATGCCCGCTTGCTCTACGCCGGTCTCGACCGGATCGGCGCCAGCGACCTGCAATTGCTGCGCTGGACGATCGAGCGGAAGCCCGACTGGGTCGATGCCAGCGGCTCGGGCACCCAGGTCGCGGGTCTTTCTTGGCCGGTCCCGGCGCGGGTCAGCTCGGGCTTCGGCATGCGCCTCCATCCCCTGCTCGGATTCATGCGCATGCATCGCGGGATCGACCTTCGCGCCGGCTGGGGCGCGCCGATCGTCGCCGCCGCCGACGGGCGCGTTGCCTCGGCCGGATGGAGCGGCGGTTATGGCAAGCAGGTCCAGCTGACCCACGCCGGCGGAATCGCCACCAGTTATTCGCACATGAGCCGGATCGCCGCGTCCCCGGGGCAGATGGTGCGCCAGGGGCAGGTGATCGGCTATGTCGGCTCGACCGGCCTGTCGAGCGGCCCGCACCTCCATTATGAAGTGTCGCGCAACGGACGGCCGGTCAATCCGGTCGGGATCGGGGTCGCCAGCAGCACCCGCGTCGACCAGCGCGACCGCGACGCCTTTCGCTCGACCATGCGCCAATATCTGATGCTCAAGACGGCCCCGGCGCCAGCCTCCACCTGATCGATCGCCGCCACCGCTTGCCCCGCGAACCGGAACGCATTGCGCGCTGCTTCATTTACTACATATCAAGGGTCGGCCTTTAGGGAGGAAGCGGACTGACGCAAAAGGTTCGCTGATCGATGTTGGAAGTGATGGCCCGAAAGATGCACGCCAAGTCGGCGGCCTTGCTCCTGTCGATCGAGTCGAGCCTCGACCGGATCATGCAATATTGGCTGCTGCTGGCGGGTCTCGCCGCCGCCGTCCGGATCGCGATCAGCCCGATCCCCGCCGGCCTCGAGGTCGCCACCTTCGCCCCCTACCTCCTGCTGATCTTCGCCCCGTTTGCATCGATGGTCCTCGCGTTGCGCTGGTTCGCCGATGGCGACCGCCAGCCCCAGCCGACGATGAGGTTGGCTCGGGTCAGCGCGTGGCGACCGGTCGAGCGGTCGGAGGCGATACGCCACTCGCTCTACGGCACCGGCGGGATCATGGTCTCGCTGCTGATCGGCATGCTGCTCAACGTGCCGGTGCGTGGCCTTGAATATCTCGCCGCGATGCCCGCCCTATCGGGCCCGGTCCCGGCGTGGCTGTCGACCCTGCACATGATGATGACCCTCGACGTCGTGCTGCTGTCGAGCCTTTACGCCATCGCCTTCGTCGCAGCGCTTCGCCGCGTGCCGTTGTTCCCGCGCCTGCTGGTGGCGATCTGGCTGCTCGATCTGGCGATGCAATTGTTCACCGCGCAGATGGTCGCCGGAATGCCCGATTTGCCGCGCGACGTCGCCGGCGCGCTGCAGCCGTTGCTTGAGGGCAACGTCAAGAAAGTGCTGATCAGCATGGCGCTGTGGCTGCCCTATCTGCTGCTTTCGAAACGGGTCAACATCACCTTCCGCCACCGCGTCCCGGCCTGAACCACCACCAAGTTCTGTAATTGCGTTTCCTTCGACGGCGTTGAAGGGTCGTCCCCCAGCGGCTACGCCATGCGCAGCGGTCGTCGAGGGGGGTGACGGATGCATCGGCAGATTGTGCGTGGCGAGCTGTATCCGTTGCTGGACAAATTGCTGTTCGGCGTGTTCGTCCTGCTCCTGCCGTTCGCGCTCGGCAGCGGCACCAAGGTGTTCGGCGACGGCGATGTCAGCTGGCATATCGCGGCCGGTCGCTGGATCCTGGCCCATCAGGCGGTACCCACCACCGATCCTTTCTCCTTCACCATGGGCGGAGAGCATTGGGTCGCGTTCGAGTGGTTGTCGCAGATTGCCTATGCGGTAGCATTCGATACCTTCGGTTATGCGGGTCTCGCGGCGGTGGTCAGCCTTGCGATCATGGCGCTCCATCTGACTGTCTTTCTGTTCCTCCGCCGCAGGGTCGGCCCGATTGCGATGCTTGTCGCGTTCGTAGCGATGGATGCAATCCTGGTAAACTTCGTACTGGCCCGCCCGCACGTTTTAGTGTGGCCGGTCGCCGCCGGCTGGACCGCGG
>JBKJNP010000152.1:0-3942 GCA_046593565.1 Sphingomicrobium sp.
CGACCTTGGAGATTTCCGGTGCGAGAACTTCGTCGGGCAAGTCGTCCGAAACGCGCCCAACCCGGTCGCGGACGTCGTTGGCGGCGACGTCGACATCGGTTCCGGCGGCGAATTCGAGACTGATCGACGACTGGCCATCGCGGGAGCGCGACGTAATGGTCTGCAGCCCCTCGACCCCCGACAGGCCCTGCTCGAGCAATTGGGTTACCCGGCTTTCGACCACCGTCGCGGCGGCACCGGTGTAGGACGTGCTGATCGACACCACCGGCGGATCGACGTCGGGATATTCGCGGATCGACAGGTTGAAGAAGCCGACCAGCCCGATCACGACGATCAGGATCGCCAGCACGGCCGCGAAGACCGGGCGCTTTACCGAAAGGTCGGACAGTTGCACCGATGGCGCCTAATTTGCGCCGGCGGCGGCAGACGGCGGCTTGCGGGCACCGGCGGGCCGGTGCCCACCGCGCGCACCGGCGACCTTGACCATCATCCCGTCGGTCAGCTTGATCACGCCCTCGGTCACCACCTGCTGCCCGGCACGCAGGCCGGACACGATCTCGATCCGGCCCGCGATCCGCGTGCCGGTGCGCACTTCGGTGCGCTTGGCCTTGCCCTCTGCATCAAGGATGTAGACGAAGCGGCGATCGCCTTCCCCGGCCACGGCCAGTTCGGGCACCGACAGGCCGGCCCGCGGCGCGGTGTCGATTCCGACCGTCAGCAACATGCCGGGGCGCAGTCGGCGGTCGCGATTGGGAAGCTCGGCGCGGACCAATACCGAGCGGGTATTGGGATCGATCACCGGATCGATATTGGCAATCGTGCCGCGAAACGGCTGATTGGGCCAGGCAGCGGAAGTGACCGTGATTGGCAGGCCCGGGCGAAGCACCGGAAGCAAGGTCTCCGGCACCGGGAAATCCACCTTGATCACGCTGACGTCGCTGATGGTGGCGATTTCGGTGCCGGCGGCGACGATCGCGCCGGGCGAGATCGAGCGCAGCGACACCCAGCCCGAGAAAGGCGCGGCGATCACCCGGTCGCCGATCGAGGCGCGCGCTTCGGCTGCCTGGGCACGGGCAGCCGCGGACAGGGCAACCTGCGAATCGAGGCTGCTATTTGTGGCGAAGCCGCGGCGCTTCAATTCGTTGATACGGCGCAATTGCTGGTTGGCATTGCGCGACACCGCCTGCGCTTCGGCAAGTTGCGCGGTTTCCTGCCCCTGGGCGAGCACCGCCACCGTCTGGCCGCGGCGGACAAAACTGCCGTCGTCGAAATTGAGCGTGACGAGGCGCTCTGTGACCGGGGCCGACAGGGTGACCTGCTCATTGGCATTGGCGGTGCCGACCGCCTCGACCCGGTCGGCGAAGCGCATCGCGGTGACCGCTTCCATCTTGACCGTCGGGGGCGGCCGCTTGCGCTCTGCGCCCTCGGCACCACCGCAGGCGGCGAGCAGGCCGAGCAGGCCGAGCAGGGGAAATAATAGCAGCTGGCGGGATAGGCGCACAGGTCCGTGGCGAGCCGTGACGCTACGCTCGACGGGCAGCCCTGGGCAAATGCTGGAGACTCGAAACTCCCTTCGAAACGACGCTTGGCAGGGGACGGTTAAAGCACATTTTTGACAGTGATGTTCCACCCTTCGTCGAAGTGCGCCCCCACTGGTCGAAAGCGGTCCGCGGCTCAGGCATGTTGGTCCGGCGCCTCGCGGATCGCGCCGAGCAGAAATTCGATATTGCCTTCCGGACCGGTGATTGGGCTGGTGGCGATGCCGAGGACTCGCCAGCCCTTCGATGCCACCCACGCGGCGGCCTCGTCGCACACTCGCGCGTGGACGGCGGGGTCGCGCACCACCCCGCCCTTGCCGACTTCGCCGCGTCCCGCCTCGAACTGGGGTTTGACCAGCGCGACGAGGTGCGCGCCGGGGCGGGCGAGGTCGAGCGCGGCGTCGAGCACCTTGGCGAGCCCGATGAAGCTGGCATCGCAGACGATGACGTCGACCGGCTCGGGGACGATCGCGGCGGTCAGGTCCCGCGCGTTGGTCTGCTCGTGGACGATGACGCGCTCGTCGCTGCGCAATTTCCAGGCGAGCTGGTTGGTGCCGACGTCGATGGCAAAGACTTTCGCGGCGCCGCGGGTCAGCAGCACATCGGTGAACCCGCCGGTCGAGCTGCCGACATCGAGCGCGACCGCGTGCGCCACGTCGAACGCGAAATGGTCGAGCCCGTGCGCCAATTTGACCCCGCCCCGCGACACCCACGGATGATCGCGGCCTTTGACAGTGAGTGTTGCATCATCGGGAATAAGGTCGCCCGCCTTGGCCACGCGGCGGTCGCCCAAATAGACATTCCCGGCGAGGATCAACGCCTGCGCCCGGGTCCGGCTTTCGGCGAGACCCTGGGCGAGCAGCAATAGGTCCGCTCGGGTCTTGGTCACTTGGCGGGCGAATAAGCCCAGCATTCGAGCTCGATTTTGGCGCCAAGCGCGAGGCCGTTGACGCCGAGGGCGGAGCGCGCCGGGTAGCGGCCCTTCTGGAAGTAGGTGGCGTAGAGTTTGTTGAACGCCGGCCAGTCCTTCATGTCGGCCAGCATCACGGTGCATTTGACGACCGAATCCATGTTGAGGCCGCGGCGCTTCAGGCTGGCGTCGATATTGGCCATCACCTGCCGCGTTTCGGGCTCGATCCCGCCCGGTACGACCGCGGTCGTCCCCGGCTTGGCGCCAATCTGGCCCGACAGGATCAGCAAGTCGCCGACCTGAACCGCGTCGGAGAAGGGAAAAGGATAGTCGGACGGATGATAGACCGGCGGCGCGGCGGCCAAGGGAGCGCTCAACGCCGCAAGCAAGACGGCGAGCGGCCCCCGCATCAGGCGGTCGCTCCGGCTTCGGCCGCGACGCCGACATCGTTGTGGCGCAGTGCCTTCAGCACCGTGTCGACGATGTGCGAGGCGGTCAGGCCGGCTTCGTCATATTGCTTCAACGGATTGTCATGGTCCTGGAAGCGGTCGGGCAGGCGCATGGTGCGCAGCTTGAGCCCGCCATCGATCAGGCCCTCATCGCTGGCCAGCGTCAGGACATGCGCACCGAAGCCGCCGATCGCGGCCTCCTCGATCGTCACCGCGACCTCGTGGGTGCTGAGCAATTTGCGGATCATGGCCTCGTCGAGCGGCTTGGCGAAGCGCAGGTCGGCGACGGTGGTCGACAGGCCCATGCCTTCCAAAGTCTCGGCGGCCTTCTCGGCTTCCTCGAGACGTGTGCCGAGCGACAATATGGCAACCTTCTTGCCCTCGCGCACAATGCGGCCCTTGCCGATCTCGAGCTGGGTTGGCTCGGCCGGAATCGCCAGCCCGCGCCCGTTGCCGCGCGGATAACGCACCGCGCTGGGGCCGCTGTCGTGGAGCGCCATGGTGTGGATCATGTTGGTCAGTTCGACCTCGTCGGCCGCCGCCATGACCACGAAATTGGGCAGCGTGCAGAGATACGCCAGGTCGAACGCGCCGGCATGGGTGCAACCATCGGCGCCGACCAGTCCGGCGCGGTCCATCGCGAAACGGACGGGAAGATTCTGGATCGCGACGTCGTGGACCACCTGGTCATAAGCGCGCTGGAGGAAGGTCGAATAGATTGCGCAGAACGGACGATAACCTTGCGCGGCAAGGCCTGCAGCGAAGGTCACGCCATGCTGCTCGGCGATTCCGACATCGAACGTGCGGTCGGGGAATTCGGCCTCGAACTTGTCGAGCCCGGTGCCCGACGGCATCGCCGCAGTGATCGCCACGATCTTGTCGTCGCGACTTGCCTCGGCGGTCAGCGCATCGGCGAACACGGCGGTGTAGGCCGGCGGTCCGCCGCCCGGGCCCTTGTCCTGCTTGCCCGACACGACATCGAATTTGACCACGCCATGATATTTGTCGGCGCTGCTCTCGGCCGGGCCATAACCCTTGCCCTTTT
>JBKJNP010000187.1:0-3837 GCA_046593565.1 Sphingomicrobium sp.
GGCGGCAATACGTTGATCACCTGGGGCACGACCGACTCGCTGCTGGTCGAAGGGGTCCGCCCCAACCGGATCGACGCCTCCGACTTCAGCTTCGGGGCGGGGGCCGCGGTGTCGAGCCGGGCCGCTGCGGGAGGCGAGCTTGGCTTGGTCGACCACAGTGTCGGCTATCATGCGGATCACGGCCTGCTGATCGGCTAAGACTTCAATCGAAAATATCTAAAGGGCCGCGGGCAGCCGCGGCCCTTTTTCACTACGGACCGGCGAAGCAGCTATCGTACGGCTCCCCGCGCGTAACGCGCTCGCCGATGCAGCGGTTCATCGCATCGCGCTTGGACTGGTCGCGCAGCAAGGCTTGCTCGGCCGCAAGCTGGGCCGCCGACACCGCCGTCTGGCTATTCAACTGCGCCGTCTGGAGCGCGGTCTCGGACTGGACCATTGTCGCTCTGGCATTGTTCTGCCCGGTGCGGATGCTGATTATCTTGCTGGCTCCTTCGAAGAAGCCATTGATCATCCGCATCGGGGTGCGCGCGACTTCGAGCACTTCGCTGGGACGGGTGGAATCATATTTGACCAGCACGCCATCCTTGAACCCGACCTTATATTTGGTGGTGGTCATGAAGCCGGCATTCTGTGTGACATACGAAATGGGTCCGGCCTGAGGCAGCGACACTGCGATAATCTGCGCGACATGCCATGTTTCCGGATTTGGATTCCTGCACGGACCGGTGTCCGTAAATTCGCAATTCTTGATCTGGAGCAATACATCAACAGGCGTCCGGTAAACGACCCCCGCGACGCCAGCCCTCGCCGTGCCAATTCTTGGCTCGGTGCCGAATGTCGATTTCTCGACGGGCTTCAACTCCGCTCCAAGGCACTTGATGATGGTGTTCATTTTGTTCAGCGACGTCTCATCGGCGAGATCGACCACGGCACTGACTTCGGTCGGGTTGGAGGCGTTGCAAGCGTCTTCCGCCAAAGCGGCTGTAGCCAGCGTGGTTACGCCGCCCGCGAAAGTCGCGAGCTCGACCAAAATGTCGCCGGTACGGTCGGCGGCGACGATATCGAGCGAATTGAGCAGGCCATTGGGGCCGACGTCGTAAATTTGGGTGTCGTCGCGGAATGCGCTGTGCTGGGGACGAAGCCTGTAGCCGTATCTAGGGTCGGCGCTTGGCGGCAGGAGCTCGATGTTGAGCGACACCTTGAACTTGCCGCCCCCCCCCGGACGCGCGGCGCCAGCTACGGTGTCTGCCGCTTTCGCGCGCCCGTCTTTCGCGTCGGACGCGGCTTTTGCGATTATCGGGAGGGCGTCCTTCTGTTCCTTGATACGGGCGAGGAGGAGGTCGCGGATTGCGGGGATGTCGCCCTTGGCGACGAGCAGGTCTTCGCTGTCCTTGATCCCTGATTTGGCCGCAGCGACCTTGGCATTGGCGATCGATAGCGCGAGTTCCTTCTCGCCCAATAGCTTGATTGCGTCGGCGAGCGTGGTTTCGGTCCGCTTGACGGTGACCCGGGCCAATTGACGCGGCAGGAAATAGGCTATCCCGCCGCCACTTGTGGCTGGCGTCGTGGGAGGATCGAAAATCGTTCGATCGGCGCTGCTGCTGAGCGGCGGGATTGGCGAGGAATTGACGGTCGAACAGGCGGCCAAAGCGGCACACAGTGGAATAGCGGCTCGGAAAAGGTGACTCATACTCTACCCCCATACTTACCGAGCATGGACTTGAGGTCGGACCATGACAGATATTTACAAATCGCTCAATTAAATTGATTAATGTTAAGTGTCGGCGGCGGATTAGGGATTGCAGTTGACATAAATCCGCCACGGATCAGCGCGGAGTTTCACGCCGGGATGGAATTGTCGGTGTTGCACCTCGGGCTTGGCGCGCTCAGCCTGCCGGTGCGCTGGGGGTGGACCGGATCGCTGCGGCCGTGGGCAGGGCCGCTGCTCAAGGCCGCGCAGTGGCTGCTGCCGCTGGGCAGCGACAAGGGCGCGATGCTGGTCGCGATCGAGGGCGAGGATAGCGCGGGGCGAATGGTGACGGCGACGTGGCGGCTCAATGCCGACTCCAATCGCGGACCCTATGTGCCGGTGCTTGCCGCAGTCGCAATGGTCCGGCGGCGGCGTGACGGGGTAGCGCCTGCGGCCGGGGCACGGACCGCGTCGGGCCTGCTCGAGCTCGATGATTTCGCCGTCGACTTCGCCGATTTATGTATCACCAGCGTAATGACGCTGGAACCTGTTAACCTAGCTGAACATTACGGTACCGTCGCATTCAGCGGTCGTGCAGCCGAATCGGCCTAGATGCGTTTCATCGGCGTCCCATGTTCGGGACGCGTGCGTATTACAGGAGGTCTCCATGAAGGCTGTTTCGAAACTCATGTTCAGCGGTGCGGCGATTGCGGCACTGGTGACGGCGGCCCCGGCAGCCGCGCAATATTACCCCAACCAGGGCTACGGAAATCAGGGCTACGGCAACAACAATGTCGTCGGCAGCATACTGAACCAGATCCTCGGCGGCGGCGGCAATTACCGGCAGAATGATCGCTATGCGATCGACATGTGCGTCCGTGCCACCGAAGCGCGCCTCAACGGCTATAGCGGTGCCTATAATTACGGCGGTTACGGCCAGTATGGCGGATATGGCAACCAGGGCTACAACCAGGGCTACAACGGAGCCCGGGTCAGCCGCATCACCAATGTCGAGCGTCGCAGCAACGGCCTGAAGATCTATGGGCTGGCGAGCTCGGGCTACGGCCGCGGCCAAGGCTATGGCTCTAACCAGGGCTACGGCAACCAGGGCTACGGCAACAACCTTCGCTTCAACTGCAAGGTGAACTTCCGCGGCCAGGTGACCGACGTCGATATCGATCGTCGTCGCAGCGGTTACGGCAACGGCTACTAAGGTTCGCTAGACCGAAGGAAGCGCGCGCCCCGCGAGGGGCGCGCGCTTTCGTTTTGAAGGCCGCCGGTTGCCTTCGCCGCCGCTCGTCCTTATCGGCCAGCCATGACGGCCAACCCTCCGCACCAATCCATCCTGATCGTCGACTTCGGCAGCCAGGTGACCCAGTTGATCGCGCGCCGGGTGCGCGAGGCCGGGGTCTATTGCGAAATTGCGCCGTTCCAGAGCGCCGAAGCGGCGTTCGAGCGGCTCGGCCCCAAGGGCGTGATCCTGTCGGGATCGCCCGCCGGCGTGCCCGAGGAGGGGAGCCCGCGCGCACCGCAGATATTGTTCGACAGCGGGGTTCCGATCCTCGGCATTTGCTACGGCCAGCAGGTCATGAGCCATCAATTGGGCGGGACGGTCGAGGCGGGGGATTCGGGCGAATGGGCCGGCGAATTTGGCCGGGCGTATCTGACCGTGACCGAAGATTGCTTGTTGTTCGACGGACTGTGGAAAGTGGGCGAGCGGCACCAGGTGTGGATGAGCCACGGCGACAAGGTCACCGCCTTTGCGCCGGGGTTCAGGATCGTCGCGACCAGCGACGGCGCCCCGTTCGCGGTCATCGCCGACGAGGCGCGCCATTATTACGGCACTCAATTCCACCCCGAAGTGGTCCACACCCCCGACGGCGGAAAGCTCTACAAGAATTTCGTGCGCCACGTCTGCGGTCTGGCCGGTGACTGGACCATGGCCGAATTCCGCAAGACCAAGATCGCGGAAATTCGCGCGCAAGTCGGCAAGGGCCGGGTCATTTGCGGGCTCTCGGGCGGGGTGGATTCTGCGGTCGCCGCCGTCCTCATCCACGAAGCCATCGGCGAGCAGCTGACCTGCGTGTTCGTCGATCACGGCCTGATGCGGCTGAACGAGGCCGAGCAGGTCGTCGGGCTGTTCCGCG
>JBKJNP010000200.1:0-3626 GCA_046593565.1 Sphingomicrobium sp.
TTTTGACGGCCAGCGATCGGGCACCAGGCCGTTGACTGGGTTGGCGGTGTCCCAGAACCACTGAAAGGTGCGGCGTTCGAGGTCGTTGATACTGAACGCGCCGACGGACCCGAGCGCCAACCCGCTAGCCGGCGCGCACCCCGCCGTCGCGGCGAGCGATAGCGCAGCGCCAAGGCCTAATTCCCGTCTGGTCAACATTACACTGCTCCAATCGTCCGCCCCCCTTGACCGACCCGCGCCGTCTGCCGACGCCGCGGGTCGGAGGAAAGGTCAGAAACGATAGGCGGCGCGCAATTGCATCCGGCGCGGAAGGGTCAACAGCGCATTGGGTTCGCCAAGCCTGAAATCCGAACCCGGAGCCCCGCAGCATACGAACCCGCCGAAGCTGGTGTAATTCCGGTTGTTGAACAGGTTGAATACGTCGACCGAGAGGGTCAGCGCATGGCCCGGGAAGGTCACGAATTCCTTCTCCAGCGTGACATCGACCTCACACCGGGCGAACAGCCCCAGGCAATTCTTCTTCGGAAACTCCGAGTAGATGCGTGTGGTATTGATGTCGAAGAACGGCGGCGTGTTGGCATCGAACACCTGATAGGCCTGGCCCGAGCCGAGCTTGGTCAGCGTCGAGAAACGAATGCCCCAGGGCAAATCGATCAGCGCGGTGCCGACCAGGCTGTGTCGCTCAACACCCGGCTTGTCGCGGTAGCCGAACTCGTCTGGAGTCGGCTTGTCGAGGCTGAACAGATCGTTTCCGTTCTGCTCCGCCTTCTGCAGCGTGTATGTCAGCGACACGCCCCAGCCGCGCGCCTTGGTGTAGGGCTTCTCGACGGTGAGGTAGATCGCCTTGTAGCGCGTATCGAGGCTGTCCGATCCGATCAGAACATTGGCATAGCCGTAGGAGTTGGCGAGTGCGGTGTTGCAACAGGTGCCGTTCGGATTGCGGGTGGCGAACAGGTGCGTATAGCCGTTGCGACCGCGGATATAACTGGCGGTCAGCGTGGCCAGCCATTCCCGGCCGAACTTCTGTCGAACGCCAAGGCTGAACTGGTCGGTGACCGGCGGCTTGGCGTCATTCTTGACCGCAAACAGTTCTGGCAGGCCAGTAAGCGCGGACGCCTGCAGCGCGAGCAGCCCGTCGCGGGTCAGATACGACGGGTTCCACATCACCGTCGGGCTGCCATTCCTTGGCGCACCGTCGGATGAAAATTCAAACCTGCCGATGGTATATTGCAGGCGGAATTGCTCATCGAGCGTGTTGTTGAACGCATTGCGATCATAATAGCGACCGAATCCGCCGAAAATCACCGTGCGCTGATCGTCGAACAGATCATAGCTGAAGCCGATGCGCGGCTGGATCATATTGTACACCGGCCGGTCATTGCCGTCGGTGATGTAGTCGTCCGGGTCGAAATAATCGGTCTGCGGAAGCAGCGCCAGCAAGGCCGCGGCGTTGGCCGGAGTCTTGTACTTGTTGTTGAACATATTGCTTTCCCGATCCCAGCGCAGGCCGAGATTGAGTTGCAGCTTGTCGGTCACGTCCCAGTCGTCCTGCACGTAGATGCCGAACACGTTATTCTTGGCCGAGATGTTGGGATCGCCGAGACCGAGCAAAGCCTGCTGCGGGAAGCTGTAGTCGGGTCCACGGAAAATATACCGCGGCTGGACGAAAAACAGCTTGTTGAACTCATAGTCCTGGCGGGAATATTTGATCCCGATCTTGACCGTGTGCGAGCCCGCAAGCTCCAGATCAGGAATCGTCACATCGTTCCGGAAGGTCAGGTTGCGCTGCTTGATGTCCTGGCTGCCGTCCTTGCCGCCGAAGGTGATGATTCCCTGATATTCGAAGGTGGGCGAGTTCGTGTCGAGCGAGGTCGGATTATAATTGTAGTTGAGATAATCGATCGAGGCTTCGTTGAGGAAGCGCTCGCCGCGATAGGTCCATTTCGCGAGGACGGTGTCGATCTTGTTAATCTTGTTCTCCGCCACCTCGTAGCTGTTGGTCCCCCCGAACCCCTGGATGTCGGTTTCCTTGCGGCGGCTGAAGGTGAGATCGACCGTGCTCTTGTCGTCGGGAACGAAGGTCAATTTTCCGAAGAAAAGATCGCTCCGGAAGGGGCTGATGAAGTTGCCCTCGAGATCGCCGAACTGCGTCAGGAAGGGTTCGGTGCGATTGCCCAGCGTGACCGTGCTCGCACGATCCTGATCATTGCCTTCATACGCGGCAAAGAAGAACAATTTATCGCGGATGATCGGGCCGCCCAGCGCCAGCCCGTACTGGATGCGCTTGAAGTCGGGCTTCGAGCGGTTTGCGCGCTTGTCGAAAATATTCTCCTCGGTCAGTTTCTTGCCCGAGTAGGCAATGAAGGCATCGCCATGGAATTCGTTGGTGCCCGACTTGGTCACCGACGTGACGATGGCGGCCGAAGCCTGCTCATATTCCGCCTTGAAGTTCTGGGTGAGCACGCGGAATTCCTGCACCGCCAGCTGGGCGAACGGATTGCCCCGGCTATCCTGTTGACCAGCGACACCCTGGTCGAGGACGTTGTTCTTCAGGTTGACGCCGTCGATGAAGACGTTGACCCCGGCTGGGGTCGACGCGCCGCTCTGGAAACCGCGATTGGTCTCGCTGTCGTTATACTTCACGCCCGGCGCAAGCTGGGTCAGCGACAAAAAGTTGCGGTCGGTCTGCGGCAGTCGGCGGATTTGTTGCTGACTGACGTTGGTCGCCACTTCGCTGGTCCGCGTTTCAACCAGCCGCTGCCCGATGATGACGATCGCATTGTCGTCGGTCGCCGCGGCCTGCCCGGTCGGAGCAGCGGCGGGGGGAGCGAGGTCGAGCGTCGCACTCTGGCCGATCTCGACCGAGACCCGCTCGCTGACCTCGGTTTCGCCGATGGTGGCGGAGATGGTGTACGGAGCCGGGCGAAGGCCGCTCAGCGTGTAGCGTCCGTCGGCACCCGAAGTCGCGGTGACGACCTGGTTGGTGCCCTCGTTGCGCGCCTTGATCACGGCCCCGGAGACCGCTGCGCCCGATGCGTCGCGGACCTCGCCGCTGATCGAGGCGGTAACCGTTTGCGCCGCCGCGGGCATGGCGGCGACGGTGGTCATGGTCAGCGCGGAAGCGCCAAGCAGCACGGCACGGAGCAACGCGGTACGGGGGAGTGCGGTCATGACGGATTCTCCTGTTGGAATTCACGAATGAGCGGTTCGGTTCTTGGCGTGACGCCGGCGCGGCGCCGGGTTGAGTCGCGGTCGACCAGATGCGGCGACAGGATCGTCGGGCCGGGTTCGTCGGTGCCGCTGGCGAGGATGGCGATCAGCTTTTGCGCGGCTGTCGCGCCGAGCTCGGCGGTGCGGGCGTTCATGGTGGTCAGGGACGGCGCGACGTAATGCGCGATCGGAATATCGTCGAAGCCGGCCACGCCGATCTGCTCGCCAATTGCGATCCCGGCGTCGGCCAGCACGCTGCAGCAGCCGAGCGCCATCATGTCATTGGCGCAGAAAATCGCATCGACCGGGAGCCGTCCGGCGATCAGCAGGTGGGCCGCATCGGCTCCGCTGGTCTCGCTATAATCGCCAGGAATGATGATTGGTTCGCGTTCGCCGGTCGCTTCGGCGATGGCGGC
>JBKJNP010000219.1:0-11217 GCA_046593565.1 Sphingomicrobium sp.
AACCTTGCCAATGACGAAGAAGCGCATTCCGGCGGTGTCCTTGACCGACACGGTCACCTCGGGCGTTCCGGCCCGGAAATAGCTCTGGATTCGAGTCTGGATGTCAGTCCCGACCTCCCGCGCCGTTTTGCCCTCGGCCTGAACCGTTCCGGCCAGCGGAAATGCAACCGTCCCATCAGGCAAGACCCGAACTTCGCGCTGCATGCGTTCTTCGCCCCACACGAAAATGTCGAGCACGTCGCCTGCGTTGAGACGATATTCTACTAATGCTTCCGGTGGGCGGTCCTGAGCAACGCTCGGCATGGCTCGGCCCAGCGTCAACAGGGCGATCGCGCAAAACCGAATAGACCAAGCGAAGACGGACCGTCGGCTCATGACGGTGCGTCCGGAGCAAAGATTGAACATTCACGCCCCCAAATCAAACCACCACCGGCGATAATTTCTGCCTAAGCGCTGATAAATAATACTTTAACGCAAAATCACAGCTTAGCAATGCACGCCGATCGTAGCGGAAGTCGGCTCGAGCAGGGCCCACTCCAGATATCCGAGCTCATTCTAGGCTGGCCGCGAGTCCACCGCTAGGAACCAACTGTGATTTGCTATTCAGAAATTAATGGTTATTTAACAAACGTGCGTTTGACGACTCGAAGGGGGCAGTGATGTTTAAATTCCGCAGAATTTTGGCTTGTTTGGCGACTCTACCGCTAGCCTTGGCTGCCGCTCCCACGCAGGCGCAGGTTATTTTCACTTCCAATTTCGACTCAGTTCCTGTTCCCGCCGGAGGCTATCTAATCTTTGCTTCCGTGGACGGCTGGACTACGACAGCAGGTGGCGGAATTGAAGTCCAAAACCATGCTGCCGGCGATCCATTTTCGGAAACCAATCTGGTTGAGCTTGACAGCACCAGTAACAGCACGATGCAGCGCTCGATCGTCGACGCCGGGAGCTACTACCTCAACTTCTATTACTCCCCCCGCCCTGGGATACCGTTGTCGAGCAACGGCATCGATGTTCTCGTTAACGGTGTCAGCATTTTCAACATCTCGGGGGCTGGCGCTGGTGCAACGGTATGGTCGCCGCAGCAGCTTTTCTTCACAGTTGGCGCTGGTTCAACGCTGGCCTTCGCAGCGATCGGCACAAGCGATTCGCTTGGCGGTTATTTGGACAGCATCAGCCTCGTCTCCGCGGTTCCTGAGCCTTCGGCCTGGGGAATGATGCTTCTGGGTTTTGGCGCGATCGGCTTTGCCATGCGTCGCCGGCGGTCCGCGAGACGAGGACTGCAGGTCGCTTAATCGCAGCCCGCAACCGATTGATACACGACACGAAGGGGCCGTTGGGAGCAATCTCAGCGGCCCTTTTGACGTCCGCTTCCGAGCCGGTCAGGCGAGGATCTGTTATCCCAAGCCTGTAATGTGATTGGCGTCGCAAGTTATGAATCGTGTGCAAACAGACGGTTGAAGCCTCAAACCCTTCAGGCTGACTGACCGGATAGATTTACCGTTCGACGGTGGCGCATTGCAACTCCCACAGCGCCAAAGCCAGGTAGCACCAATGTCTAACTTTCTGATTCAGGCACCGCGCTTGAGCAATGCACAAGGTTTCTCGGCAAAAGATTGATCGGCGTTAGACCGGCTGAGAGTAGGTAATCAAATCGATGGTCGTCGCCCGGTTGTGCGGGACTGGGAAATTGACGCTTCGCATGCGGTTTAGTCGCTCGCGCTGATGCCCGCTAATGTCAGCAATGGGTCGAAAACGGACATTAGCTTGGCTGGTGAACGAACGTCCGCTTACGGGTGCCAGCGAGAAGCCCGAGAATGACCGCGACAGGCGTAAAGCGGACATTAGCCTCGCGCCCACAAATGCCGCCTCCGATTGGAGAAAAGTGCGAGTCCGTCTGCGTCCACCGCCACTTTTGTTAGATAGGCGGCCGCTGCCGATTTCCGGCTAGAGCGCCTCGATGATCGTTGCGTTGGCGATGCCGCCGCCTTCGCACATTGTCTGGAGGCCGTAGCGACCCCCACGGGCGCGAAGGGCGTGGACCAGGGTGGCCATCAACTTGGCGCCGCTTGCGCCGAGCGGATGGCCGAGCGCGATGGCGCCGCCGTTGACGTTGAGGCGGGCGGGGTCGGCGCCGGTGTCGCGCAGCCATGCCATCGGCACCGGGGCGAACGCCTCGTTGACTTCGGCGAGGTCGATGTCGGCGATGCTGCGGCCCGAGCGTTCGAGCGCGCGCTTCGTGGCGGGGATCGGCTCCATCAGCATGATGACGGGGTCGCCGGCGGTGACGGTCATGGTGTCGATTCGCGCGAGCGGGGTGAGGTTTTGGGCCTTCAACGCACGCTCGCTGACGATCAGCAGGCCGCTGGCGCCGTCGCAGATCTGGCTGGCGTTACCGGCGGTAATGACGCCGTCGGCATTGATCGTCTTGAGCGACCCAAGTACATCCAGCGAGGCGTCGGCGCGGATGCCTTCGTCGGCGGCGTGGCGTTGGGCGTTGCCATCTTTGTCGATGACGTCGAGCACGACGATTTCGCGGTCGAAGGCGGACGCGGCGGTGGCGGCGGCGGCCTTGCGGTGGCTGTCGAGCGCGAAGGCATCGAGATCGTCGCGGGTCAAACCATAGTCTCGAGCAATCATCTCGGCGCCGGTGAACTGGCTGAACGCGGTCACGCCGAAGCGGTCCTTGATGCTCTGCGGCCACGGCCCGATCCCGATCCCGGCCTGCATCGGCAGGATCACCGGCAAGCCCATCGGCACGCGGGTCATCGATTCGACCCCGGCGGCAATGACCATGTCCTGCACCCCGCTCATCACCGCCTGGGCGGCGAAATGGACCGATTGCTGGCTGCTTCCGCACTGGCGGTCGATGGTCACCGCAGGGACGCTTTGCGGGAGCGAGGAGGCGAGCACCATATTGCGCCCGACGTGGAAGCTTTGCTCGCCGATCTGGCCGACGCAGCCGACGATGACGTCGTCGATCGCCGCCGGGTCGATGCCCGAGCGGGCGACCAAGGCGTCGAGCACCGCCGCGCCCAAATCGACCGGATGCCAGTCTCGAAGCGCGCCGCCGCGCTTGCCGCCGGCGGTGCGCAGGGCTTCGACGATATAAGCTTGGGCCATGTGATTCTCCTTGGGCGCCTTCATAGCGCGTCGGGCGGAGAATCAAGCGGCTATCGCGGCGTGACCTTCTTGGCCTTGAGCCGCTCCTCCAGCTCCGAAATTTCCCAATAATCGTTGCGACTGAAGGGGAGCAATGGTTTGAGCGCGGCGAAGCTGGCGCAGCCGATGGCATGCTTGAGCGCCTCCAGCCGGTCGAACGCCGCGCCGGCCTCGACCTCGACCTTCGACACGTCGTCGACCTGATCGTGGAGCGCATCCTCGGCGGTCCAGGCGAGGAAGGTCAATTGCTCGCAATATTCGCGGATATTCTCGCCCGTCCCGGGATCGGAACGGGCGACGAGCGCGGCGATCCTGCGGCCGCTGTCGTCGTCGGGATAGCTACCCGATTGCCACGCTTCGAGCGCCGCGCGGTGGACCTCTCGATCGTGGCTTAGCCAATGCTGCGCCTCGACCGCGCCGAAGCGGAACATGCCCATGATCAGGAACGGCGCGATGGCAAGCGTGGATATGAGAGCGATCATCGGCTGGTCGGGGAATTGGTTGAAGGCGGTATGGACTGCGACTGCGCCGAGGAAGCCGGGGACAAACCATAACAGGTTGAAATTAAAGTCGGCGACTGTGCCACGGGTTTCGCGCTCGGCGAATTCGTGGGCGGTGGCGGCAAGGATCGCGACCGTGCAGCCGTGCATCACCGCGGTGCCGAGGCCGCGCACCATCCAGGTGCTCGGCGCAAGGTCGGGGAAGCGGGTCAGATAGACGATATTCTCGACCACCGAGAAGCCTGCGCCGATGGCGAAACCGGAAATGACCGCGTCGAGCTTGAAGCCGATGCGGTTGAAATAGAATAATCCGACTATCGCGAGACCCTTGATCAACTCCTCCACCCACGGCGCGGCGAAGCGGCTGTAGGTCGAGTAACCAAGCGGGAGCTGGTCGAGGAAGATGCCGCTGATCGGGTAAGCGATGAGCGCGGTAATCCCGCCCAGCGCCAACAGACCGAGCGTTTCGAGCGTGGTCATCAGCTTGAACACGTCGAGCCAGATGAACATCATCAGCATGACGAGCACCGGAACGAGGGCGACCGACCAATTGGTAAGCTCGAGGATCATGACGCAGCCTTACATGATTTTGAGCGAGGCGAGCAGCTCTGTCTTCTGGTAACGGCCGTCCTCGATCCCCGCCGCGGCGCCGATCGAGAATATCATCGGCAGGCGCAGCGCGACAGTGAAGTTCAAATCCACCTGCCCGCCGAGGTTCATATAATCATGGTTGCGGCCGTCGGCGTCGCGGGTCAGCATTGTGCCGGCGAACAGGGCAGGCCGGGCGTAGCTGAGATAAAAAGCCGGCGTGCCGATTTCGGAGAAGCGGATCGGCGGCAAATTGACCTCGCCGGTCAGTTTGACGAACCGCCGAGCGCTGATCTGGTCGATCTCGAAGCCCGGAAAACTCTCAATCTCGCGATAACGTTTCTCGGGGCGGTTATCGACGTAATTGTTGCGGAACGAGCCGAAGTAGAAGCTGCCAAGCGGGCTTTCCGCTTTCCCCCCGGCCACGCCGGCATGGGCATAGATCCAGGCCGAGGCATTGGCGATCGGCAGCGGCACGCCATAGTCGAGCCCGAGCTGCAATTTTGGGAAGCTGTTGCTTTCGGCGAAATCCATCGTCCCGATCGCGCGCCACGCGACGCCTTTTTCATGGTCGACCCCGCCGAGCGATTTGCGGGTGTTGCTATATTTGACCCCGCCTTCGAGGCTGAAGACGTTCTTGGGACTGGTGATATTCTGCGCCGACGGCAGCTGCGCGAGCCCGAAGTAGGCCGCCGCCGAGCCGAAGAAATCGAGTTGGCGGGGCGGATCGTAAATCTTGTTCTTGTTCCAGCTGACGATGAACGCGTCGCCCTTTCGGCTGCGCTCGATCGGGCCGAACAGATCGTAAAAATCGGCGCCATTATGCTTATATTCGGCGCTCCAGTTCAGCGTCTTATATTTCAGCTTGGCGTGAAAGCGCTCACGCGACGGAATCGAGCCGAACGGCGATACGCTGAACGTTGCGTCAAACTGGCTGAACTGCATCGGGTCTTCGAAGTGGAAATAATATCCGGGCGAAATCTTGCCCTGGTAGCCTTCGACGATCGGATAGGCCGCGGCCAGCTTCATGCGCTTGGTCGGGCGATATTTGCCGCGCTCGGTGATCAACGGATCGAGGTCGATCTTCGCCGGTGAGCCGACGCCCCATTCCTTCAGCTCGGGGTGCGTCCTGATCAATTTGGCGCCGAGGAACTCGACCGTTCCGAGATCCTCGCGTTTTTGCGGGACGATCCGCGACGGGGTCAGGCCGGCCCCGGTATATTCATAGACCAGCATGCTGCCGTCGGGCTGCGGCATGGGGCGGAAAAAGCCGGTCGAGGCGTTGCTGACCACCTCATATTTCTGGGTCGCGATGTCGAACGTGAAGACGTTCGACACGCCGGTATAATAAGCCGTGCCGACCAGTCCCTTGCCGTCGGCGGTGAAGGTAAAGGTTTCGGGGGTCGAGGGCGGCAGGTCGAGGCGGGCGACTTCCAGCGGGCCATTGCCGGACATCAGCGACTCGGTCGTCCAGACGCGGACGTTTTGCTTGCCCGCGACATCGCCGAAGCTGGCGGCGACCTGGGTCCCGTCGGGCGAGATGTCGAGATCGAACGGCACTTCGCCATAAGCGAAAGTGTGGACCTGGTTGAAGCCGGCATACGGTTGCGGAATGCGGACGATGGTGGCGAAGCCGTTCTGGTGGCGAATGCCCCAGATGGTCTTGTCGGCCGGATTGACGACCAAATCGCCGATCCGCGCGTCGCGCAGCAGCATTCGCTTCTTGCCGGTGTCGACATCGACCTCCATCAGGTCGCGGAAAGCGTAATTATCCTCGGTGTAATAGGCTTTGCGGACCGCCGGATCGAAGGCGAGGCTGGTCACCTTGTAGAGCATCATGCCCTTGATTTCCTGGAGTTTCCGCAAGCGTCCGCTGGCCAGGTCCATGGTCCCGACGAAGCCGATCGTGCCGGGATAGCGGAAGGCGGCGACCAGGCTGTTGGTCTTCGTATCGACGAACCCGCGGCTGATCGAGCCGAGGCCGATCGGCGACAAATGGGTCGCTTCGGTCAGCGGGAAAGCCGAGAGTTTGGCCAACTGGTCCTTCTGGAACTGCTTTTCGAAGGCGATCCATTCGTCCCACGCATCGTCGATTTTGCGATTGAACACGTGGCGGAATTGCGCCGCGTAAAACGGCTTGCTTGCCTCGTCGCGGCCGAGCCATTCGACCACTTTCTTGGGGCCGTAGGTGAGGCCGAGCCAGGAAAAGAAGCGCGTGCCGTAGAGATAATCGTTGACCCCGACCTGGAAATCGACGGCCGTGCCTTCGGATTCGAGGCCCAGCGGCGAGTAGAATTTGTCGCCGTCTCGGACCTTGGCGCGGAACACCATTTCGTCGAATGCGCCCTGCGCCCGGCCCAGCCCGCCGGCCATCCACGTCTCGAAAAACACTGCCGAGCCTTCGAGATACCAGCGCGGTACGGCGTTGCGCGGGGTCGAGAGGTAATTCCACAAGATGCTCTCGGGGTGCTCCTGGATCGGCATCGGCTTGCCGCCGAGGAAGCGGCGCCAGCCTGCATCGCGCCGGTTCCACACGTCCATCGTCACGACGTGGGCCAGCTCGTGATTGGTCAGCGTGAAAAAGCGCTCGCCCGGGGTGAAGGTCTCCATCGAGATCGACAATGGTGCGACGTCGAGCAGTACCGCATTGTTGGGCGAGGAGCGGGCGGCGGCATTGCCGTAATCGCCGAAATCCTTGAGCAGCAAGGTGGTGCGGTCCCACGGCGTCCAGTTGAACTTCTTCTTGTGGAAGATCAGCGCATTTTCGAACGCACGGGCGATGTACGGCGTCAGGTATGTCTGGACCGGGTCGAAATAGAGCAAACTGAGATTGTCAGTCTCGAGCGTCGAGAGGTCGATCCCCGAGGCGTCGGGCGGGACCCGGTCGGGGCCCTTGGCCTCTTTCTTCTCGGGCTCGTTCGGCGGCGGCGATGTAGGCGGCGCGGCATCGGGCGCGGCGATCGGCTCGACGACGGTGGTAGTGTCGGGCGGCGGCGGGAGCGGCTCGGGCGACTGCTGGGCGTATGCGGTTGTGGCCGCGCTGCTAAGCAGCGCGGCCACGCACCCCCTGATGAACTGGCGAATACGCCGCCGTGCCCCCGTCATTACCCCCCTTCGGCCAACTCAGGCCGTGTTAGCGATCGTCCGGAGTGCCCCGGGCGTCGAACGCGCCAGCCTGAACCGCCGACGCGAACGCCCGGCTTTGTGACGCTGCAGCGAAATTCGCGTCTCTCATCAGCGCATTGAACGCCGGCAAACGGGCCAGCGATTCGAACGCCGCGGCATTGCGCGACAAGGCGCCCATCGCATTGGCCTGACTGGCCAACTGCGCGAAGGCATTGGGATTACGAAGCATCGCGTCGAACGCCTGCGGATTGGCGCGCGCCGCTGCAACGGCTTGCGGGTCGAGCTTGCCCCGCGCCTGCATCGAAGCGAGCATTCCTTGCGAATCGAACGCCTGGATCTGGCGCGCCTGGCTGGCCAGCCCTGCGGCATCGCGCGACGCCGCCTGGAACGCCGCGTCATTGCGGGCCATTGCCTGGAGCGCGGCCTGCGTGGCCGCCGAGTTGATCCCCGACGCTGCGCGCGAGAATTCCCGGAACGCAGCCGCGCTGGACTGGAGCTCGGCAAAAGCCTGCGAATCCTTGTTCACCGCCTGCATCGCCTTGGAATTGGCGGCGAAGGCCACGAACGCGCTGGCTTCGCGCGACATGGCCGGCATTGCCGCAGCACGCGCCGCCGCATCCTGGAACGCCCTGGCATTGCCGGCATATTGCGCAAACGACTTGGGATCCGCCGCGACCGCGTCAAACACCCGGCTATTCGCCGCCATCTGGGCGAAGAAATGCGGATAACGCGCCATCGTCGCCAGCATGCTGGGCTGACGCGCGAATTCGCGGAACGCGACGCTATGCATCGCCATCACTGCCTGGGCCTGGGCCTGGGCATTGCCGGCAACGGCATTGGCGGACACGGCATTGGCCGCGCGAAGCGCCGCGCTGAACTTTGCATTGTCGCGGGCAAATTCACGGAACGCCGCAGGTTGCGCAGCGATCGTGCGCATCGCTTCGGCGTTGGACGCCAGCGCCGCAAACCCCGGATCCTTCGCCATGGCGCGGAATTCAGGATTTTTGACCATTACTTCGAACGCATCGGTCTGCATCAATTGCGGAATCGACGTGTCGCCGAGGCCGACATCGCCGGCGCCGACCTGACTTTCGATATGCCGCGCGGCGGGCGCGATCGTACCTTCACTCGGGCCGAGCGGCGGATAAACCCGTCCAAGGCCATAAGCACCGGCGGCGACAAGGATCACCAATGCGCCGGATGCCATAAATTTGCGGTTGTTTGCGATAGTCGCGGTCATGGAGTTCCCCCTCGTTGGACCATCCGCCTTCTTTTACAATTAATTAACCGGAGTCAATGATTCATGAATGGCCGCGATGTCAATGTGGGCCATAACGAAAGCAGATTGCGCCAGACCGAATGCGCGGAAATCTGCGGTTCGTGCCGCGCGAGGCAACCGGAATCGCGCGAAAGGCGTTTCGAGTCGGTGATGTACCGACCTGCTCCCTCTCCGCGCGAACGCGCCGCGACCGTCAGCGCGGTGGTGCTGGTCCATGTCGGGCTGGCGCTGGCGTTGCTCAACCTGTCGGGCGCCGTGCGGCTGCCGGTGCCGGACGCGCTGACGCAGCTGATTGACGTGACCGTCGAACCGCCGCCGCCGATCGTCACGATCGAGCCTGAAACCGAGCAGGCAAAGAAGAAAGAGGGCGCGGCGTCGGCGAAGAATATCGAGAGCCAGGCGAGCCCCGTGGTCGCGCCCAAGCCGGTGATCGTGGTGCCGACCCCGCAGCCGATCATCGCCTCGCCGACCCCGGCGCAGGGGGCGCAGCCGACCCAGGGCGCGTCCGACGCGGTCGGGCCGGGGACCGGGGCGGGGGGATCGGGGACCGGGACGGGCAGCGGCGGCGCGGGCAGCGGCGATGGCGGCGGGGGCGACGGAATCGCGGCGCGGGCGCGGTTGCTGACGCCCGGCATTCGGCCACGCGACTATCCGCCAGACTTGCGCGGCAGATTCCAGAGGAGCGGCAGTCCGTTCGTGCTTTTTACCGTTGCCACCAACGGACGGGTCTACGATTGCCGCATTTATCGGTCGAGCGGCGATCCGGACATCGACAGCGCGACCTGTGCGCTGGTAACGGCGCGCTACGTCTATCGTCCCGCGATAAATCAGCGAGGCGAGGCAGTAGCGTCCGGAAACGGGTTTGAATTGAGGAATTGAGCTGATGATCGAAGCCGAATGGTGGGACTATGAGACGTTGGACGAGCTGGCCGAGGCGGTGGCGGGGGACGTTGCGTTCATCGTCGAGAGCGCGCTCGATGCGCGGGGCAGCGCGCTGATCGCATTGCCTGGGGGCACGACGCCGCTGCCGATCTACAAGAAGCTAGCGGAGGCGAGCCTCCCGTGGAAGAAAGTCACGATCATCCCGACCGATGACCGACTGGTGCCGCTCGACGATCCGCGCAGCAACATCCGCGCGATTGCCCAGACGTTCCTGCCGACCGGCGCTCGCGTCTTCCCGATCTCGACGGGGATCGAGGATTACAAGCTTGCCGGGGGCGCGGCCGATGCGCGGCTTCAGGATCTGCCGTGGCCGCCCGACCTCGTCTGGCTGGGGATGGGCGAGGACGGCCACACCGCCTCGATCTTCGCCGGGCCCGACCTCGACGATGCGCTCAACGCCCCCAACGCGCGCCGCGCGGTCGGGGTGATGCCCGACCCGCTGCCGGCCGACGCGCCGGTCGCGCGCGTGACCCTGACTCGCGCGTCGATTTTGGCGGCGAAGACGGTGACCATCGTCATCACCGGCCAGAAAAAGCGCGACCTGCTCGAACAGGCAATCGCCGATGGTCATTCGTCGAAGCTGCCAATCGGCCGCGTACTGGCCGAAGCCGAGCAGGCGATCGACATTCACTGGTGTGCGTGATGCTTCTGCTTAGTTAGCGAGAATTTGGCCAAACTCGGATCCAACCGTTGCCGATGTATTTTATGATCATCCCGACTGTCGTTGCTAGCAAATAGAAAAGCACAAAATTCACCGGCCCACCGAAGTTTTCCACGAAGGTGGTGCGGTCAGTGAAGTTCGAAATGCCGATGACCAGCGCGGGTAACAGCAACGACAAAAAAACATAGACGGTCCAGTTCTGCTTCCAGTCGAGTCGAATTTTAGTCAAATCCAGCTCAGCACTCCTCCAGCGGCTTGCCCCGCGTTTCCTTGAGGAACAGGATCGTGACCACCGCCGACAAAGCGGTGAAGCCGACGGCATACCAAAGCCCGGCGTAGATATCGCCGGTGATGGCGACAATGGCGAAGCTGGTGACGGGGAGGAAGCCGCCGACCCAGCCGGTGCCGACATGATAGGGCAGGCTCATCGCGGTGTAGCGAACGCGGGTCGGAAACATCTCGACCAGAGCCGCCGCCTGCGGCCCATAGACCGCGGTCGCGGCGATCACGAACAGCATCAGGATCGCGACCAGCAGCGGGAAATTGGTCTGCGCCGGATCCGCCGCGGTGGGATAACCCGCGGCCTGAAGCGCTGTGCCGACTTCGGCGCCGGTCTTGTTCTTGAGCGCCTTGAGGTCCGCGCCGGGGAGCCCGTCGCCGCTGCTGATTGCGACATTCGCCGTCCCCGCGACAACCCGCGTGCTGCCGTCGGCGGACGGCCGCGTTGCGTAGGAAATGCCCTTGGTGATCAAGGCGCCCTTGGCGATATCGCAGGCGCTTGTGAAACTGGTTGTGCCGGTGGGGTCGAACTGCGCGGAGCAGGTGGCTGGATCGGTCTCGACGGTGACCGGAGTCGCGCGCTGCGCCGCGACCAATGCCGGATTAGCGGCCTCGGCGATCCAGTGCGACGCCGGGAAATAGAGCGCCAGAGCAAGTATCATCCCGCCGACCATCACCGGCTT
>JBKJNP010000278.1:0-7755 GCA_046593565.1 Sphingomicrobium sp.
GCATGTAACCACCACCGAAGCGCGCGCCGGCACCCGCAATCCGGTCAACCGGGTCGTGCTGTCTGCAAGCTTGCGCCTGATCGTGGCGATTTTCGCCGTGATATTGTTGGTGGCTGCCTAAATCCTTATGTTGAGCAGCAGCAATCTCAATCGGGCGCGCCCAGAAAGCGGTGCCGCTCGGTCGAGTGAACGGGTGGGACCATTGGCCGACGACGACGATCAGGAACTGGACGAAGTCGAGGAGAGGCCCGAATGGGTGCCGCTCGACGATCCCGAATTCAAAGTCCAGCTGGCGGCGGTGATCCCGCATCTGCGCGCGTTCGGCCGTTCGTTGTCGGGCAGCCGCGACCTCGCCGACGATCTCGTCCAGGAGACGCTGCTCAAGGCCTGGGCGGCGCGCAAGCGCTTCCAGGCCGGGACCAACATGCGCGCCTGGACCTTCATCATTCTGCGCAACCTGTTTTTGAGCCAGATGCGCCGCGCGCGCTTCAAGGGCGAATGGGACGATGTCACCGCCGCCAAGATTCTCGCCGCGCCGGCCAGCCAGGACAAGCATATCGAGCTTGGCGACATGCAGCGCGCGTTGCTCCACCTTCCGCAACCGCAGCGTGAAGCGCTGATCCTGGTCGGGGCGGGGGGCTTTGCTTATGAGGAAGCGGCCGACATTTGCGGTTGCGCGGTGGGCACCATCAAGAGCCGCGTGGCGCGCGGACGGGTTGCGCTCGAAGCATTGCTGACCGGCGGGAAGCTGCCGTCGCGCCGCCAGCATGTCACCGATCCCAATGTTTCGGCCTTGTCGGCGATCATGGGGCAGGTCGACGAACTCAGCCGCGACAAATTGCCCGCCGTCGACGACCGCGCCGTGGACGAATAAATCGTCTGCCGCTTAGTGGATTTGCTTCAGCAGGGTTGCGAAGCGATCGTCATCCTCATCGAATGGCCCAGGCACCGGTCGCGCTGCAAACGCCCGGCGAAGGGCGGCGGCGATCCCGGCCTGGTCGGGCAAATTGTCTATCTGGATAATTCGGCGTTCCATTGGATGTTTGCCTGCGGCGTCCTTGTTCGACTGGAATGACATGAGACTGCGACAACGCGCTTCCTCCCGGCGAGTTTCGTTCGTAATGATAATCGGGCACAGCGTGCGGCGTGGCGGACACAGTTTCTTTTCTGGCGCGGGACGCGGCGATCGGTCGGGCGCGGGCCCATGCGCCGTTCCTGCGCGAGGCGTTGCTCTTCTTTCCCGAGATCGGCTCCACATTCGCGTCGGACGGCGCGCTTTCGGCGATTGACGCTGCACTGGCGATCGATGGCGAAACGGTCGCGCAACGTCTTCGCCGCCAACGCCGCGCGCTGGCGCTGGCGGTGGCGCTGGGCGATTTGTCGGGCGAGCTGTCGCTTGAACAACTGACCGGTGCGCTATCCGATTTCGCCGACCGGGCGATTGACGAGGCGCTCGCAGCGGCGATCGAGGAGCGTATTCCCGGCGCGGACACGACCGGCTTCGCGGTGCTGGCGCTGGGCAAATTGGGAAGCCGCGAGCTGAACTATTCTTCCGATGTCGATCTGGTGCTTCTGTTCGATCCCGCGACCCTGCCCAAACGGGAGCGTGACGATGCGGGCGAGGCGGCTGTGAGGATCGGGCGGCGGCTGGTCGAACTGCTCCAGCAGCGGACCGAGGACGGTTATGTCGCGCGGGTCGATCTCAGGCTCCGCCCGTCGCCCGAAGTCACGCCGATCGTGCTGCCCGCCGATGCCGCAATTTCCTATTATGAATCGCAGGCGCTGCCGTGGGAGCGCGCCGCGTTCATCCGCGCGCGGGCGGCGGCTGGCGATCGCGCGCTGGGGAAACGGTTCCTTGGCGAGATTCAGCCCTTCATTTGGCGCCGCGCGCTGGATTTCGGGGCGATCGATGAAATTCGCGACATCAGCACCCGCATCCGCGATCATTATGCGCAAGGCTCGGCGCTCGCCCCCGGCTACGATCTCAAGCGCGGACGCGGCGGCATTCGCGAAGTCGAATTCTACACCCAGGTTCAGCAATTGATCCACGGCGGGCGCGATCCCGCGCTTCGCCCTCGCGCGGTGCTCGACGCGCTTCCGGCGCTGGTCGCGGCGGGGCGAATGGAGCCCGCGGTCGCTGATGCGCTGGCCGATGCCTATCGCCGCCTCCGGACGGTCGAGCATCGCATCCAGATGGTCGACGACCAGCAGACCCACCGCCTGCCGGTCGATGCCGCCGCGCTTGAGGGCGTTGCGGCGCTCGACGGACTGGCTGACGGCGCGGCGCTGATCGAGACGCTGCGCCCCCATGTCGATTTCGTCAGCGCCAAATTCGACGGCCTGTCGCCCGATCGCGGTACGCATCTGTCGAACGATCCCGACCTGTTGGGGGACGAGCTTGCGGACATGGGGTTTGCCGATGTCGGCCAGGTGACGCGGATGATCGGCGGCTGGCGTTCGGGCCAGGTGCGCTCGCTTCGCTCCCCGGCGGCGCGCGCGGCGTTCGAGGCGATGCTGCCGGTGCTGCTTCGCGCGATCGCCGACGGCCCCGACCCGGCCCATGCGTTGAACCGGTTCAGCGACATCGTCGAGCGGCTGTCGAGCGGGGTCAATTTGTATCGCCTGCTCGAAGCCCAGCCGGCGCTGGCCCGGGTGCTGAGCCAGATATTGGTCCACGCCCCGGCGCTGGCCGATCAGCTGGCGCGGCGGCCGGGGCTGTTCGACGGGCTGATCGACGCGTCGAGCTTCGCCGCCCCGCCCGACGCCGCGACGGTCGCCGCCAAACTGGCCGAAGGGACCAGGCGGCTGAGCTATGACGAGCGGCTCGACCGGGTGCGGCGGATGGTCGGCGAGCGGCGGTTCGCGCTTGGCGTGCAACTCATCGCCCGACACCGCGACCCGCTCGACCTCACCTTGGGCTATGCGGCGGTAGCGGAAGGGGCGATCGTCGCGCTGGCCGATGCCGCCCGATATGAATTCGAAGCCGCCCATGGCCGGATTTCCGGCGGCGAACTGATGATCCTCGGCCTCGGACGCTTGGGGGGCATGGCGCTGACCCATGCCAGCGATCTCGACCTGATCTTCCTGTTCGACGCGCCGGAAGATGCGGTGTCCGACGGCAAGAAATCGCTCGGCGCGACCGATTATTTCAACCGGCTGGCAAAGCGCGTGGTGGCTGCTCTTTCCGTGCCGACCGCGGCGGGGGCGCTGTACGATGTCGACACGCGGCTTCGGCCGCAGGGCGAGAAGGGGATGCTTGCGGTCCGGCTCGATGCATTCGAGACCTACCAGCGCACCGATGCCTGGACGTGGGAACATATGGCGTTGCTCCGCGCCCGGCCATTGTACGGCACCGAAACCGGACGGGCGAAGCTCGCCGCAACCGTCGAGCGTGTGCTCTGCATGGAACGCGACCCCGCCAAAGTGCGCGCCGACGCGGCCAAGATGCGGGCCGACATGGCCAAACATAAACCACCCGCCGGACCGCTCGATATCAAGCTGGGCGAGGGCGGTCTGGTCGACCTGGAATTTGCGGTCCACGTCACGCAATTGATCCACCGCATTGGCTTCGATCCGCGGCTGGAAGTTGCGATCGAGGCGTTGGTCGGGGCGGGGTTGATCGATGCACAGGCCGATCCCGATTTGCGTCTGCTGTCGCGAATTTTGGTCACCAGCCGGCTGGTTACGCCCGGCGGCGGCGTGCCCGAGCCCGAATCGCGCGCACTGGTTGCGGAGGTGTGCGGCCATGCCGATTGGGCCAGCCTGCTTGAAGCGCATGACGCAGCACGGCAAAGGATCGCCGGGCGATGGGCACAGGTAAGGGACAGGAAATGATCGAAGTGGGCAACAAGGTACCGGCGATGAGCGCGGCATTGAGTGACGGATCGAGCCTCGACCTCGCCGCTCCCGGCCAAAAGCTATTGCTTTATTTCTATCCCAAGGACGACACCTCGGGCTGCACGCGGGAGGCGCAGGACTTCACCTTTATGGCCGCCGACTTCAAGAAGGCAGGCGCGAAAGTGGTCGGAGTGTCGCGCGACGAGATGAAAAAACACGACAAATTCATCGCCAAGTACGACCTCGATGTCGCCCTCATCGCCGATACCGATGGCGCGATCAGCGACGCCTTCGGCACCTGGGTGCAGAAGAGCATGTACGGCCGCAAATATATGGGCATGGAGCGCGCGACCTTCCTGATCGGCGCCGACGGAAAGCTGCTCCGCGAATGGCGCAAGGTGAAGGTGCCGGGCCATGCGGCGGAAGTGCTTGCGGCGGTCAAGGCGTAGGTCGGCATGGCCCGGCACCTGGACAAGGCGATTGCGGGGTTCGCGCAGCAGTTCGAGCCCGAGGGAGACACGTACCTCTACCGCCGTGGCCTCAAGGGTGCCCCAATTCCGGTCTCGGCAAGCGAGCGCGATGGATTCGTCGCCGATTATACTCGCCACTTGCGTCGGATCACCTGGGGATTTGCCGGCGTTGTGATCGTCGCGATTGTGATTTTGTCCATTCCCGCTATCTCCGACGGTCGCGAGATTGATGACCTCTGGCTCTATGGCCTTATCGTCCTCACCACGATTCCGTTTCTGATCCTGCATCATCGTCTCTGGAATGCGCCTGCCCGCCACCTCGAAAGAAGGGTAGCCGTCGGCAAGGAGCGTAGCCGAAGCGAGGTCAAACGCATCATGCTTGCCCGGATGAGTTGGGGCCAATTGGTTGCAACCGTCATCTCAATGCCGATCGTCCTGATCCTGTTCGCAGGTGACCGGGACATCTGGCACGGTTGGGGCCTCCTTTGGCCGGTATTCGTTGGCGCGGTCACGCTCGCCTTGCTCTACCAGCTGTTCCGCAAATGGCAGATCAGCGCCGGCGGCGATTGACAGCGAAGTTCCGGCCCTCTTTGATTGCCGTCGAAGTGGATTGTTATGCGTAAGGCGAAATTTGTCCTGCTGGCTGCGGCCGCGATGGTTGGAGCGAGCGGTGTGGCGGTGAGTGCGGTGCAGGACGATCCCTACATCTGGCTCGAGGAATTTACCTCGCCCAAGGTCGACCAGTGGATCGCGGTGCATAACGCCCCGACCTTCGCCGAACTCGAGGCCGATCCGCGCTACAAGATTTTCTACGACCAGGCGCTGGCGATCGCCGAGGCCAAGGACCGCAACCCGACCGGGCGCTTCCTGGGCGGTCAGATCTACAATTTCTGGCAGGATGCCGACCATGTCCGTGGCATCTGGCGGCGGACCAGCGCGGAGAGCTACACCACCGCCAGCCCGGTGTGGGAGACGGTGCTCGACCTCGACGCACTGGCCACGGCGGAGAAGGCCAATTGGGTATGGAAAGGCGCCAATTGTTCGCGCCCCGCAGAACGCCGCTGCCTGATCGAATTGTCCGACGCCGGCGAGGATGCGGTGACCGTGCGCGAGTTTGATGTCGTCGCCAAAAGCTTTGTCGAGGGCGGGTTCGTGCTTCCCAAGGGCAAGCAGGACGCCAGCTGGGTCAGCGAGGATGAATTGCTGGTCGGGCGCGAGTGGGAGCCGGGGCAGCGGACCAAGTCGGGCTATGCCTATGTTATCAAATCATTGAAGCGCGGCCAGCCGCTCGCCACCGCCCGCGAGGTCTATCGCGGCACGGTCGACGATGTCGGTGCATTCGGCGCCGTGCTTCGCGACGGCCATGGCGCGAGCCTGTCCTACGCCATCCGCGCGACCGATTTCTTCCATAACGAATCATTCGTCCTGACCGACGCCGGACCCAAGCGGCTGGTGATGCCCGAGAAGGCCAGCCTGGTCGACATGATCGACGGGCGGGTGATCATCCAGAGCCAGGAAGCCTGGACCCCGGTTGGGGCGAGCAAGGCCTTCCCTGCGGGGTCGTTGCTGTCGGTCGACCTCGCGGCGCTCAAGGCCGACCCGGCGCGGCTCAAGCCTACGCTGATCTATTCGCCGACCGCCAAGGAAGCGCTTCAAGGCGCGAGCGCGACCAAGGACATGCTATTGGTCTCGATCCTCGACAATGTTCGCGGCCGCACCTTGCTGTTTGAGCCCGGGCCGAACGGCAGCTGGCAGCGCTCGGCGCTCGATTTACCCGACAATTCGACCGTCGCCGTCGCCGACACCAGCCATACCGACGACCGCGCTCTGCTCAGCGTCACCAGCTTCCTCACCCCGCCGTCGCAATGGCTGGTCGATGCCGCTGCTGGAAGCGCGATCAAATTCCGCCAGCAGGCGGCCAAATTCAACGCCGAAAACCTTGTCTCGCAGCAGTATGAGGCGACCTCGCGCGACGGCACCAAAGTGCCCTATTTCGTGGTTCACCGCGGTGACATGAAGTTCGACGGCACCAACCCCACTTTGCTCTACGCTTATGGCGGGTTCGAGGTCAGCCAGACCCCGGCCTATGGCGCCAGCACGGGCAAATTGTGGCTCGAGCGCGGGGGAGTCTATGTCGTCGCCAATATCCGCGGCGGGGGCGAATTCGGGCCGGCGTGGCACGAGGCCGGGCTCAAGACCAAGCGCCAGATCGTCTATGACGATTTCGCCGCGGTCGGGCGTGACCTCGCCAAGCGCAAGATCACCAGCGCACGGCGGCTCGGCATCAAGGGCGGCTCCAACGGCGGCTTACTGACCGGCGTGTCGTTCACCCAGAATCCCGGCCTGTGGAATGCGGTGATCATCGACATTCCATTGCTCGACATGCTGCGTATCTCGAAGATTGCAGCCGGCGCGTCTTGGGAAGGCGAATATGGAAGCGTCTCGACCGATCCGGCGGTGCGCAAATTCTGGGAGAAGACTTCGCCCTATCATAACCTCGTCAAGGGCAAGGCCTATCCGGTGCCGTTCATCTACACCACCACCAAGGACGACCGCACCGGCCCGCAGCACGCCCGCAAATTCGCCGCGAAGATGGAACACCTCGGGCTGCCATTTTATTATTACGAAAATACCGAGGGCGGTCACGCGGCCGGCGCCAATTTAAAGCAGCAGGCGCGCACCCAAGCGCTGCAGATGGTCTATCTCACCCGCAAGCTGATGGACCCAGTCGAGCCCAAACGCTGAGCGATGCGAACCGGCCAAAAGACTGGTCCGAAACGGAGGTAATGGCCGGACGGCGTTAAACTTGGGTCGGCTAATGATTGCGCGAGGGAAATGCGCGATGATGGCCGAACGTGTTGAAACAGATTACCCGCAGAAGCAGCGGACGGCGCCGCGGGCCCGCTTGTTCCTGTCGGCCACAATCCACTTCGACCGGGGCAGCGCCGCGATCCGGATGCGCGATCTGTCCACGACCGGTGCCCGGATCGAGGGCTCGCGGTTACCGGACGTGGGGGCGAGCGTGCAAATCACCCGCGGTTCTCTTCAGGAAGAAGGGACCGTCATCTGGCGCAATCCCAAAGGGTGCGGCGTGCGGTTCGATGAGCCGGTTGTCCTCAATGACTGGATGCCGGGGCTGGTGGCCCGCGACCAGATCGTGGTCGACGAGATGGTGGCGTCGGTGCGATCGGGGGCTTCCGACGTGCTGCCATTCCCGTCACCGCTTGCGCCTCCGCCCGTCCCGCACAATGGCATGCTGCCGCAGCGCTTGGCGGAGGAACTGGCTTATGTCGGCCGATTGCTCGAGAGTCTTGGGGACGATTTGTGCAGTGAGCCGCTGGTGGTCATGCGCCACGCCGAGAAGCTGCAAAATCTCGACATTTCGGCGCAAATCCTCGGCCATGTCGCGACCGTGCTGGTCGCCGATCAACCGGAGAAGTCGATCGAG
>JBKJNP010000222.1:0-11435 GCA_046593565.1 Sphingomicrobium sp.
CCCCTTCTGGTTGACCGCGCCGCGCCCGACCATCACCTTGCCCTCGCCCGGGCGATCGACCAGCCGACCTTCCAATGGCGGCGACGACCATTCGGCCGGGTCATAATGTTTGACGTCATACATGAAGTAGAGGGCGAGCGTGTCCTTGGCGCCGGCGTCGAGCGTTGCGAAGACTCCCGGAACGCCATCGGTCGGAATGACCTTGGCCTGCTGGAACCCGGCGTCGAGCGCGAGCTGCCGCATATATTCGGCACCCTCTTTGTGGTTCATTCCCATGTTGGCGATGGTCGGCAGCTTGATCCACGCGCGCAACCGCTCGACTGCGGCGTCATGATCGGCCCGGATCGCGGCGGCGACCTTGGCGCGGCCCGGATCATTCGGTGCGGCGCTCGCCGATATGCTCGTCGTCGCGAGCACCAAAGCGGTCATGCCGCCGATCATGAATTTCGAACCAAATGCCATGCTGTTTTCCCCTGATGTCCAACGAATCGCGTGACCAAGACTGGACGGAGGAAATCGGAACGTCCAGTGACCGCCGCGATGCGTTATTTTCTCGATACCGAGTTCGACGGGGTCGGCGGGCGGCTGATCAGCCTGGCACTGGTGCCCGAAGACGGGGCTGAGGAATTTTACGCGGTGATCGCCGGCGAGGCCGAGGTGCCGTGGGTCCAGCGCCACGTCATGCCCTATCTCGACATGGTGCCCGAGCCGCTCAAGCTACCGCACATGAGCCGCGCCGAGGTGGCCGAGGAGGTGGCGCGCTGGCTGGCGCATGACGACCGGATCGAGATCGTCGCCGACTGGCCCGAGGATATCGCCCAATTCTCGATGCTGCTGATCACCGGCCCGGGCGACATGGTCAATATCGGCGCGATAACCTTCCGCATGGTTCGGCTCGGCGGCTTCTCCTGCGCCGCCAACAGCGATGTGCCGCATAATGCCCTGCACGACGCGCGAGCGCTCAGGACGCATATTTTGGGGCTGGAGCCTTAACCGCTTCCAAAACGCGCGGCGGCCGCTAAAGCCGACCCATGGTTCCCTTTTCGTTCGCCGGCCAGTCCTTCGCCGCCAGCATCGACGGCGCGCTTTACTGGCCGTCGCGCAAGGCGATGCTGGTCGCCGACCTCCACCTCGAAAAAGCCAGCTGGTTCGCGCGGATGGGGCAGATGCTTCCGCCTTACGATTCGCTCGCTACGCTTCAGACGCTGGAACGTCAGGTCGATGCGTGCGGGGCGACCAGCCTCTATTGCCTCGGCGACAGCTTCCACGACCGCTTCGGTTGCGACCGCCTGCCCGACGACGCCCGCGCGCTGCTGACCGGCCTGACCGCGCGGCTCGACTGGGTGTGGATCACCGGCAATCATGATGCCGGGTTCGTCGATCATTGCGGCGGGCGGATCGCGAAGGAACTGGAAGTGGACGGGATCATCCTTCGCCACGAGGCCGACCCCGCCGATCCGCGCCCCGAAATGTCGGGCCATTTCCATCCCAAGCTGCGAATCAACCTGAAAGGCCGCCACGTCGCACGTCGCTGCTTCGTCGCCACCGCGACCAAGCTGATCCTGCCCGCCTTCGGATCGCTCACCGGCGGGCTAGACGCGCATCACCCCGAGATATTGCGGAAAGTCGGCCCCGGCGCGGCGGCGCTGGTCCCGGTGACAGACCGCCTGCTGAGATTCCCGATCGCGGCCTGACGAAAAGGGACTGTCCCTCTCTTGAGGGACTGTCCCTTACGGGGGTTTACGCCAGTTTCGCCCGAATAAGACCGCGCACCATGTTGCCGATGTAGAAGCCCTCGGCCAGATCATCGACCGTGAGGTCGGCCTCGATCGCTTTCCCTTCCTCGATCAGCCGCGCACGAAGCAGCCCGGGGAGCAGGCCGCGGCTGATTGGCGGGGTGAGATATTTGCTATCGCGCTCGACGAAGATGCTGGTGTAGCTGCCCTCGGTCAGATGCCCGTCGGGATCGACGAAGATCGTTTCATATTGCCCGCCGTCGCGCCGCGCCTCCTCCATGAAGGCCCGCGCGGTGGTCTTGAATCCGAGGCGAACGTCGTCGGCGGCGACCGGCAGCGGCCGGACCGCGACCTCGACCGGCTGTCGGGGAACCTCCGGGATCGGTTTCAGTTCAATTGCCATCGTGCCTTTGGGCGACAGCAGAAGGCGGAGCATCGCCGGCTCGGCGCGGCGGAAGGTCGCGGCCTGCAATTCGTTGCGCGCCGAATGGCGGTTGAACGGAAAGTCGAACCGCGTGGCCGACGCATCGAGCCGGTCGAGATGACGGTCGAGATCGGCTATCCCGACCTGGGGGTCGAAGCGCATCGTCTCGATCAGGTCGAACTCGTTTCCGTCAGAAGCCACAAATTTCCCTTTGAGCAAGCATTCGGCCCATTCATCCTCCACCATACTATCGACGACAAGCCCCGAACCGAGGCCGAGGCGATTTAATGGCGCGTTTTCCGTGATTTCAATCGTTCTGATAAGCACGTTGAAGGCGGCGTCGCCATCCGGATCGATCCACCCCATCGAGCCGGTGTAAGCGCCGCGCGGCTCCGGTTCGAGGTCACCCAACGCGGCCATTGCCGCAATCTTGGGGGCGCCAGTTATCGAGCCGCACGGGAACAGGCTTTCGAGCACTCCGACCGCGTCGATTCCGGGCGCGAGGCGTGCGGTGACGCGGCTGACCATCTGGTGGACGGTGGGGAAACTCTCGACTGCGAACAGGTCGGGCACCGCGACGCTGCCTGGCTCGGAAACGCGGGCGAGATCGTTGCGAATGAGGTCGACGATCATGAGATTCTCGGCGCGCTGCTTGGGGTCGGCGGCGAGGACCTCGGCCTCGGCACGGTCGGCGGCGGGATCGGCACGGCGCGGCGCGGTGCCTTTCATCGGCTTGGCCTCCAGCTGGCCTTCCTTGAGCGTGAAGAACTGCTCGGGGCTGAGGCTCAGCAGCCAGCCGCCGGGGTGTCGGACGACCCCGCCCCAGCCAGCGTTCGATCGCGCCCGCATCTGGGCGTATGCCGCGAGCGGCGGGCCGCTCAACGCGACATCGCAGCCGAAGGTGAGATTGGCCTGGTAGAAATCGCCAGCGAACAGATGTTCCTTCACGCGGGTTGCGGCAGCGAGATACGCATCGCGTTCGATCCGCGGTTGCGGTTTTCCGAGGAACGCCGCAGCGGGGTCGCCGAGCAAAGCCTTGCGCTCGGCCGGGTCGAGGATGCGGTAGCGCTCGAACAGGCCGAACCACAGCAAGGGCGTGTCGCCGAGCTGGCGCGCCAGCGGGCGAAGCTTGTCTTCCAGTGCGTAAGCGGCGTCGTAACCGATCCATCCAGCGACATGGTTGCCGCCCGCGACCGCCTCGCGAAGGCGCGCCAGGGCAGGCCGGACCTCGTCGTGCGAGTGCGCCACCACCTCCCCCACCGGCGCCTCATACAGGCGGCACGGGGCCCCGCCCTCGCGGGCATCATCGAACAGGAGGAAGCTTGCGGTCATCGCCGACTGCATTGACCGCGCGGCAGGCCCCCGTAAAGTCACGCCATGCGCATCCTCATCCTCGCCATCTTGGCCGGCCTCGCCGCCCCCGCTCCCGCCCAGTCAATCGATCCCAAGGCCAAGACGCGGATCGACCGGATCCTCAAGGCCACTCCGCTGATCGACGGGCATAATGATTTGCCCGAGCAACTGGTCGAAAATTACGGATCGCGGGTCGATCGGCTCGATAGCGGAACCGCGGCCTGGACCCCCAAGCCGTTGATGACCGACATCAAGCGGCTGCGCGAAGGCCGCGTCGGCGGGCAATTCTGGTCGGTCTTTATCGACGGGACGGTGACCGGCGACGCGGCGATCCGCCAGACAATCGAGCAGATCGATATCGTCGATCGGCTGATCGCGGCCTATCCGCGCGATCTCGAGCGGGCGCTGACCGCCGACGACATCGTCCGCATCCACAAGTCCGGACGAATCGCCTCGCTGATCGGGATCGAGGGCGGGCGCCAGATCGGCGGCAGTCTGCCCGCGCTTCGGCAATTTTACCGGCTCGGCGCGCGCTATATGACCTTGACCCACAACCAGACCAATGAATGGGCCGACAGCGCGACCGACGATCCCAAATTTGGCGGGCTATCGCCATTCGGGTTGAAGGTGGTGGCGGAGATGAACCGGCTCGGCATGCTGGTTGATCTGAGCCATGTCGCGCCGACGACGATGCGCGCAGCGATCGCCGCGAGCCGCGCGCCGGTGATCTACTCGCATAGCTCGGCGGGGGGCATGAACGGCCATCCGCGCAATGTGCCCGACGACGTGCTTGCGCTGCTCCCGGCCAACGGAGGGGTGGTGATGGTCAACTGGGTGCCGGGATTCCTGTCGCCCGGCGTGTGGCGTTGGGATGGGCTACGCTCAGCCGAGGAGGCGCGGCTGAAGAGCATCCATCGCGCCAGCAAGGCGGCGGTCGCCGAAGGGGTGAAAGCGTGGGAAGCAGCCAATCCGCGCCCGGTGGTGACGGTTACCGAAGTCGCCGACCATATCGAACATGTCGCCAAAGTCGCGGGGCATGATCATGTCGGGATCGGCGCCGATCTCGACGGTATCCCCTATACGCCGACCGGGCTGGAAGGGGTCGAGACTTATCCCCGCCTGTTCGCCGAATTGATCCGCCGCGGGTGGAGCGACGCCCACCTCGCCAAGCTCGCCGGCGGCAACGTCCTTCGCGCGCTTCGCCGGGCCGAAGCGGTCGCGGCGTCGATGAAGGACGTGCCCCCCGCGCTCGACAAATTGCCCGCCGCGCCATAGGCGCTGCCCCATGAGCGATACCCCGCCCCCCGGCACTCCTCTCCGCGCCGCAATCATCCCGGTGACCCCGCTGCAGCAGAATTGCAGCCTGATCTGGTGCACCGCGACGATGCAGGGCGCACTGGTCGATCCGGGCGGCGATCTCGACAAATTGAAGGCGGCGGTTGCTGAGCACGGCGTGACGCTCGAGAAAATCCTGCTCACTCACGGCCATATCGACCATTGCGGATCGGCCGGCATCCTCGCCGCCGAGCTCGGCCTCAAAATCGAGGGCCCGCATATCGACGATCTGTTCTGGATCGATCGCCTGGCAGAGGATGGCGCCAAATATGGTGTGCCCGGGCAGCCGTTCGTGTCCGACCGCTGGCTGGTCGACGGCGATACGGTGACGGTCGGCAACCTGACCCTCAACGTCCGCCACTGCCCCGGCCACACGCCGGGCCATGTCGTCTTCCACCATCCCGAATCGAAACTCGCAATCGTCGGCGACGTCCTGTTCCAGGGCTCGATCGGCCGCACCGATTTCCCGCGCGGCAATCACCAGGATTTGATCGATGCCATCACCCAGCGGCTGTGGCCGATGGGCGGCGACACCGCGTTCATTCCCGGCCACGGTCAGATGTCGACCTTCGCCCATGAGCGGGCGAGCAATCCGTTCGTGGCGGACCGGGTGTTGAGCGGAGCCTGAACCGCTTGCGTCGGCGCTCCATTTCGCTATAGGGCGCACTCGTTCGCGACGATCCGGCCGCCGCCTTGGGACTTGTTCCTATGAGCTGGGCGAGGAGAGTCGCCAATTTTTTTGGTAATTACACAGCACAGGTGCCGAAATGGCCGTCCCGAAAAGAAAAACGTCGCCCTCGAAGCGCAACATGCGCCGCAGCCATCATGCGCTGAGCCCGGCCAGCTTCCAGGAATGCCCGAACTGCGGCGAACTCAAGCGGCCGCACAATCTGTGCTCCGCCTGCGGCCATTACAACGGCCGCGAGATCATCTCGACGGAATCCTGAGCGGTCGGTGGGCGAGGGGCCGAAGGCCGTGACCGCCAACCCCCGAATTGCGATCGACGCCATGGGCGGCGACATCGGCCCGGCGGTGATCGTCGCCGGCATGGCCCGTGCGCGTCGCAAGCAAGCCTCACTTCGCTTTGAGCTGTTCGGCGACGAGAAGCTGATCAAGCCCGAGCTCGACAAGCAGACTAATCTCGCCGGCATCGTCACCGTCCACCACACCACCGATTCGATCCACGGCAGCGAAAAGCCAAGCCAGGCGATCCGCCGCGCCAAGACCACCTCGATGGGCATGGCGATCAACGCCGTGAAAGAAGGTCATGCCGACGCCGCACTGTCGGCGGGCAACACCGGCGCTCTGATGGCGATGTCCAAGCTCGCGCTGCGCACCATGCCGGGGATCGACCGACCCGCGCTCGCCGCCTTGCTGCCGACATTGGGCGACACCGACCTGGTCATGCTCGACCTTGGCGCCAATACCGAATGCGACGCGCAGAACCTCGTCCAATTCGCAGTCATGGGCGCGGCTTATGCCCGCACCGCTTTGTCGATCGACAAGCCGCGGGTCAAATTGCTCAACATCGGCACCGAGGAATTGAAGGGCACCGGCGAATTGAAAGAAGCCGCCGCGTTGCTGCGCGATGCCGATTATCTCCCTTTCAGCTTCACTGGCTTCACCGAGGGCGACCAATTGTCGCGCGGCGAGGTCGATGTGGTCGTTACCGACGGTTTTTCCGGCAATATCGCGCTCAAGACCGCCGAGGGCACTGCGCGCTTCGTCACCGATTTGCTGCGCCGTGCCTTCACTTCTTCGCTCCGCTCCAAGGCCGGTTTCGCTTTGTCGCGGCCCGCCCTGCACATGCTCAAGGTCCACCTCGACCCCAACAATCATAATGGCGCGGTCTTCCTCGGCCTCAACGGACTGGTGGTGAAGAGCCACGGCAGCGCCACCCCCAAGGGCGTTGCCAATGCGATCGGCGTCACCGCGCGGATGATCGCCAACGACATCACCCGCAAGATCGGCGACGATCTCGACAATTTTCGTGCCCATGCCTTCAACGGCGACTCAGCGGAATGACTCGCCGTTCGGTCATCGCCGGGGTTGGCTCGGCGCTCCCCAAGCGTTGCGTTACCAATGCCGAGCTGGCCGAGACGGTCGACACGACCGACGAATGGATCGTCGAGCGGACCGGGATCCGTAGCCGTTATATCGCCAACGACAGCGAGACCACCGCAAGCCTCGCCACCGAGGCTTGCCGCCGCGCGCTTGCCCATGCCGGGATTGAAGCCAGCGACATCGGGCTGATCATCCTCGCCACCGCCACCCCCGACCAGACCTTCCCGTCGTCGGCGACCAAGGTCCAGGCGGCACTCGGGATCAACGATTGCATCGCTTTCGACGTCCACGCCGTCTGCACCGGTTTCCTCTATGCGCTGAGCGTCGCCGATTCGATGCTGCAGTCGGGCATGGCGGACAAGGCGCTGGTAATCGGCGCCGAAACCTTTTCCCGGATCCTCGACTGGGAGGATCGCGGCACCTGCGTCCTGTTCGGCGATGGGGCCGGGGCGCTGGTGCTCTCCGCCGAGGTCGGAACAAGCGGGATCCTCGCGACTCGGCTCCATGCCGACGGTCGCCACAACGAATTGCTCTATGTCGACGGCGGTCCATCGACCACCGGCACGGTCGGCAAGCTCCGCATGAAAGGCCGCGAGGTGTTTCGCCATGCGGTGAAGAATCTAGCCGACGTGCTCAACGAAGTGCTCGTCGCGGCCGGCCTCAACTCGAGCGACGTCGACTGGGTCGTGCCCCACCAGGCCAATGCCCGAATCCTCGATGCCACCGCGAAAAAGCTTGGTTTACCGGCGGAAAAGGTGGTGGTCACGGTCGATCGCCATGCCAATACGTCGGCGGCGTCGGTGCCTTTGGCGCTCGACACAGCGGTTCGCGACGGGCGGATCAAGCGCGGCGACCTGATCGTGCTCGAGGCGATGGGCGGCGGATTCACCTGGGGCGCGGCTGTTATTCGCTATTAACAGCCTTGTGATTCGTTCCGATTGCCGTCGTCCATGTTTTTGGTTACGCTGCGAAATGCAGGGCGGGGGCGCCCGCTCGGGAGAGACATGATGGCGGATGCGGGGATCGCTCGGCAAGACGGAATTCATTCGGGGACCCTGACTAGGGCCGACCTGTCGGATATCGTCCACCGCAAGCTCGGATTGTCGCGCGCCGAAAGCGCGAACATGGTCGAGCGAATGCTCTTTCACATGTGCCATTCGCTCGCCGACGGCCAGAACGTCAAGATATCGGGTTTCGGCAGCTTCATCCTGCGCGACAAGGGCGAACGCGTCGGTCGCAACCCCAAGACCGGCATTGAAGTGCCGATCGCTCCGCGCCGCGTCATGACCTTCCGCGCCAGTCAGATCATGCGCGACAAGGTTGCAAAGTAACGACGTGACGTCGACCAAGGACCCGGGCGCGTTCAAGACGATCGGCGAACTGTCGGAGGAGCTGGGTGTCGCCCAGCACATCCTTCGATATTGGGAAACCAAATTTCCGCAACTGCGACCGCTGCAGCGCGCCGGTAATCGCCGTTATTATCGCCCCGCCGACACCGATCTCGCACGTCGGATCCACGATTTGCTGGCTAACCAGGGCTATACCATCCGCGGCGTGCAGAAATTGCTTTCCGCCAAGAGTGCAGCGCCGATCGCTGGTGGCGATGCACCGGCAATCCCCCTTGCGCCCGCGCCTGACATCCACGCGGAAACCCCCGCCGTCCCCGCCTCAGCGGTCGATTATGAACGGCTCGTCGGCCTGCGCGACAAATTGGTCGCCGCGCTCGGCGAATAAGCGAAGTCGCACCCGCTGAAGCGCGAGGTCGAGCGGCACCCGCGACACTTGCACCTCGGGCGGAAACGCCGCCAGCAACCGCGACGGGAAGGCGCTCGACAAGACCACGAACAGCCCCTTGTCGCTTGTCCGGCGGATCAATCGCCCGAACGCCTGCGCCAGCCGCGCCTTGACCATCCGGTCGTCATAGGCTGCGCCGCCCCCCTCTTCCTGATTCTGGGCCGCCATCCGCCGCGCCGCATGGAGCACCGTCGGGCGCGGCCACGGCACCCGCTCCATCACCACCAGCCGCAGCGACTCGCCTGGCACATCGACCCCGTCGCGCAGCGCATCGGTGCCGAGCAGCGACGACCGCGGATCGTCGCGGAAAATGTCGACCAGGGTGCCCGTGTCGATCGGGTCGACATGCTGGGCAAGCAACGGCAGCCCCGCGCGCGCCAGCCGGTCGGCGATCCGGGCATGGACCGCGCGTAGCCGCTGGATGGCGGTGAACAGGCCCAATGTCCCGCCCCCCGCCGCCTCGATCAACCGGGCATAAGCGCCGGACAAAGCGGCAATGTCCCCGCGCGGCAAATCGGTGACGATCAGCACTTCGGCATTGGCGGCATAATCGAACGGGCTCGCCGCCTCGAAGCGGTTCGCCGCTTTCGGCAGGTGCAATGCCCCACTGCGCGCCTCCGCCGCGGGCCAATCCTCTCCCCCGCGCAACGTGGCCGAGGTCACCAGCACGCCATGCGCTGGCTCGAGCACCGCCTTCGCAAACGGCCGTGTCGGGTCGAGCCAGTGGCGCCGTAGCCCGACGTCATATTCGCGTCCCTCGACCCGTTCGATCGCCAGCCAGTCGACGAAATCGCCATCCACCGCGCCGCCGATCCGCCCCAGCAAAGCGATCCACGCGCCGAGTGTATCGCGCCGCCAGCTAAGCCCGCCGAGCGCTCCCTCGACCCGCGCCCGCGCCGCCGAATCGAGCCAGTCGGGCGCATCCTCAAGGATCGCCTCGAGCCGCCGGGTCAGCGCCGCCAGCGGTTTTGCCAGCGCTTCCAATGCCTCCATCGCCCCCGCCGATGCATCGATCAGCGCGCCATCGGGGTCGGCCAGCTCGGTCTCCAGTCCATAGCCCGCCTCCTGCGCCTTGGCCCGCGCGTAGACCGTGCCGCGCGCCTGGTGGAGCAATCGCTCGACCGGCCCGAACGGATCGCCCTCCGCGCACCGCGCGATCCATCCATCGCTCGGCAGCGCCCGCGCCGCCTCGACCGCCGCGTCGAGCGCCTGGTTGCCTTGCTCATCGTAGCTGCAAACAGCGAGGAGCCGCGCCGCCAATCCTCGCCTTCGCCCGCGCGATTTTCCCTCCGGCCCGACGATCCAGCGCCGCATCTCGATCGCTTCCTGACCGGTCAGCGCCACCGAAAAGGTCGAATCGGCGGCGTCGAACAGATGATGTCCCTCGTCGAACAGGATCCGCGTCGGCGCATCGGGCCGGCCGCGCGCGGCATTGACCATCACCAGCGCATGGTTGGCGATAACGATGTCGGCCTCGCGCCCCGCCCGTTCGGCCCGCTCGATGAAGCATTTTCGGTAATGCGGGCAGCCGGCATAGACGCACTCGCCGCGCCGGTCGGTCAGCGCCGCCGCCCCCGCTTTGCGGAACAGGCTCGGCAGCCAGCCCGGCAGATCGCCGCCGACCATATCGCCATCCTTGCTATACGCCGCCCAGCGCCCGACCAGATGCGCAAGCACCGCCGCCCGCCCCGCAAACGCACCCTGCATCGCATCCTCGAGATTGAGCAGGCAGAGGTAATTCTCGCGCCCCTTGCGGATCACGATCTTCGCCTTTCGTTCGGCTTCGTCCGGGAACAATTTGTGCCCCTCGGCATCGAGTTGCCGCTGCAGCGCCTTGGTGAAAGTCGACACCCACACTGTGCCGCCCGCGCGTTCCGCCCACAGTGCCGCCGGCGCCAGATAGGCCAAGGTCTTGCCGATCCCGGTGCCCGCTTCCGCGAGGAGCATGTTCGGCTCCCCCGCCGCCCGCCGGGCCGAGAAGATCGCCGCCGTCTCCGCCGCCATCGCCCGCTGCCCAAGCCGCGCTTCCGCCTTCGCGCCGGTAAGCTCGGCCAGCTTGGCCTCGGCATCCGCCCCGGAAATAGTGACCGTCCGCGGCGGCGGTCTATCCGATTGCTCGTCCCATTGCGGCAACCGCGTGAACAGCATCCGCTCGCCCCGCTCGGGCTTGGCGACCCGCTCCGCCACGAACGGCGACCATGGCCAGCCCAGCCGGTGCAGCGTTCCATTGACCGTCCACGCCCCCTCGCGCTCGGCCCATTCGTCCGCCCCCATTCGATCGAGCAACGCCCCCGCGATGGCAAGCAATGCCCCCGCCGCTTCGCGCTCCTCATCGGGCGGCACAATCCCCACCGCGCGGCACATCCCCGCCACCGTCGGCACCGCGAACCGCGCCGGATGGACGAAGGCGAACAACTCCAGCAGATCGAGCCCGCTGACTTCGGCGGTCCCCAGCCGCTGCCCGACCAACGGCGCGTTGAGGATCACATGCGGAGTCTCCGCCAGCCGCCTTATCGCTTCCGACCGAGAAGCCTCGCGCACCTCTCCCGACGCCGCGATCCAGATTCCGGCATGGGTTGCATGGAGCGCGGGAAGGGGATGCGGGGTCACTCCCAAGCTTTGCCGCCACCAGAACGAAAGGGCAACGCATTTGACTCCCCTCCCTCTTCAGAACAATGGGCCGATCGTGCCCCGCACGATCTGAGGATTGCCGGGGGCAAACCTCACCC
>JBKJNP010000266.1:0-10060 GCA_046593565.1 Sphingomicrobium sp.
CCATTTCCTGCAGCACCAGTCGGCTGCGCTTTTGCGCAAGGCCAAGATTGTGTGTCGGGGCGAGCCGCGACGGCGCCTGGACCAGCCCGCCGAGCATCGCCGACTGAGCGAGCGACAGATTTTCTGGCTTGCGATCGAAATAATGGCGGGCCGCGGCGCGAAGGCCGTAGACCCCGTCGCCGAAATAGACCGATGACAGATAGCGCGAGAGGATCTCGTCCTTGGTCAGCCACCCCTCAAGCCAGAAGGCGATGATCACTTCCTGCGCCTTGCGCTTGTACGAGCGGTCGGACGACAGGAAGCTGGTCTTGGCGAGCTGCTGGGTGATCGTGCTGCCGCCCTGCTTGACCCCGCCGGCGGAGGCGTTGGCGACCATCGCCCGGCCGATCGCACGCGGATCGATCCCCCAATGGCGGTGGAAGCGGCGATCCTCGATGGCGATGAACGCGGCGGGGGTGTGCTGGTTGAGTTTCGCGACCTCGACCGGCTCGTCCTTGATCGCGCCGCGGCGGGCAATCGGCAGCCCTTCCTGGCTCAGGAGCAGCAACGCCGGATCGTCGAGCGGCTCGAGCGCGCGGCCGAGCGGCGCGGTAATGATCAGCCACAGCAAGGTGACCAACAGCAAAGCGGAGAAGCCGTAGAAGACGTAACGCCAGCGACGGCGGCGGGGCTTGGCAGGCTGGACCGTGTCGGGAGGGACCGCCCCGCCATAATCGAATGCGGGCGCGGCGAACGGATCGGGCAGATCCTCGACATTGTGACCGTCACGCCGCCACATCGTATCGCTCTCGCCCATCGGCCCCTTTCACCACGGCGCCGAGCGCCACTGCCTTAGTCATGTAAAACAGTTGGGCGCAGATATCCAGATGCTTGATGAACCCGGGCATAACGTTACCAAGAGGCGCATGGCGCGTCTTGCGAAGCTGTTGATCCTGGCCCTCGTCGGCGCTTCGCTCGCGACCGGCGGGTGCCGCGACCGTAATAATGACGCGCTCGACGTGCTGGTGATCGGCGACAAAGCCCCGACCGTCGTCGACCCGGCCGATGGCGCGCTCAGCCCGGCGCAGCAGGTGCTGATGGCGAGCGTTGCGCAGGGGCTGGTGCGGTTCGATGCGCGCGGGCAGATCGAGCCGGGGCTGGCCGAGCGGTGGAACGTCAGCGACGACGGTTTGAGCTATGTGTTTCGCCTGAGTGCGGGCGACTGGCCCGACGGGCGCACGATCCAGGCGCGCGACGTGGCGCGATTGCTGACCCGCACGTTGCGCAGCGCGAGCCGAAACCCCGCCAAGGATATGCTCGGCGCGGTCGCCGAGGTCGTGGCGATGACCGACCGGGTGATCGAGATAAGGCTCAGCGCGCCGCGCCCCAATTTGCTGCAATTGCTCGCCCAGCCCGAAATGGCGCTGACCCGCGAGGGGCTCGGCACCGGGCCGTTCCAGCCGGTCCGGCGCACCGCCCCGCGCGGCGCAATGGCCTTGCTCCACGCCGAACGTGTGATCGACGGTCCGGACAAGCGCGACCTGGTCAATTTGGCCGCGGTTCCGGCCGCACGCGCCATCGCCGCTTTTGCCAATGGCGAGGCGGATCTGGTGCTGGGCGGGACGTTCGACGACCTTCCATTGGTCCAGCGGGCGCGGATCGCGCGCTCGGCGGTGCGGTTTGATCCGGTGGCCGGATTGTTCGGGCTGGTCCCGGCGCGCAAAAGCGGGCCGCTCGCCGACAAGGAATTGCGCGCACTGCTCAACCGGACAATCGACCGCGACGCCTTGGTCGCCGCGCTGGCCGTTCCCGGCCTGAGACCGCGCGCGACCCTGCTCCAGTCGGGGCTTGAGGGGCTGGCGCCCCCGGACCAGCCCGGCTGGGCAGCGGTGCCGATCGTCGACCGCCGGATGAAGGCCTTCGCCGAGGTGCGCACGATGGCCGGGACCGACGAACCGTTGACGCTGGCGATCGACCTGCCCGCCGGCCCCGGGAGCCGAATCCTGTTCGACCGGCTGGCGGCCGACTGGGGAGCGATCGGGATCAAGCTGGTCCGCGCCGACAAGGCCAGGACCGCCGATTTGCGGCTGGTCGATGCGGTCGCGCCGTCGGCCTCGCCCGCCTGGTTTGTCCGTTCGTTCCGCTGCACCTTCCGGCCGATATGCTCGACCGAGGCCGACGAGGCGACGGATTCGGCCCGCGCCGCGACCGTCGCTGAGCAGCGCGCCGCCTTGATCCGCGACGCCAGCCGGCTGATCGAGGAGGAGATATTGTTCCTGCCGATCGCGGCGCCAGTGCGCTGGTCGCTAGTCGGCCCGCGGATCGAGGGATTTGCCGAGAACATCGTCGCCCGTCATCCGTTGACCGGCTTGAACGACCGATTGCGACGCGAAGGGCAGTGAGTGATGGAAATCAAGGATAGCGACCGAAAGCCCTTCCCCAACCTGTCGAGCGAGCCGAAAGCGGTTCGCGCGCGGATCGAGGCGCTGGAACGGGTGATGGAGCACCTGTTCACCATTCCGGGGATCAACCGCAAGGTCGGGCTCGACGTCATGCTCGACCTGGTGCCGGTGGTCGGGACAACCGCTGCGGCGGCGCTCGGCACTTACCTCGCCTGGGAGGCACGCAACCTTGGCATGTCAAAGACCGCGGTGGCGCGGATGGCGGGCAATATCGGCTTCGACTGGATGCTCGGGCTGATCCCGTGGGTCGGCGCGATCCCCGATCTTTTCTTCCGCTCCAACACCCGCAACCTTCGCATCATCAAACGCCACCTCGACAAGCATCACCCCGAGACGGGGATCATCGACGTCCAAGTGCGCTAGTTTTTCCTGGCGCCGATTTCCCTGGTCAGGAACGCCCACAGCAGCGCGGCTCGCATGGCATCCTCGCTGCGGTCGGCGCCAACCGAGTGCCCGCCTTCGACATATTCATGATAATAAACGCGGTTGCCGAGCGCCTTAAGCTTGGCTGCCATCTTGCGCGCGTGCCCCGGATGGACGCGGTCGTCCTTGGTCGAGAGATAGAAGAAGACCGGCGGGTAGCGGACCCCGGCGCGGACGTTCTGATAGGGCGAATATCGGGACATGAAGGCCCAGTCGGCGGGCTGGTCGGGGTCGCCATACTCATCGATCCACGAGGCACCGGCCAACAATTGCGAGTAGCGCTTCATGTCGATCAGCGGCGAGCCGGAGATGATTGCGCCGTACAAATCGGGCCGCTGGTTCATCGCCGCGCCGACCAGCACGCCGCCATTGGAGCGGCCGGAAATCGCGATCTTGCGCTTCGCGCTGACCCCGGTGCGGATCAGGTCCTCGGCGACGGCATGAAGGTCGTCGAAGCTGTTCTGGCGCTTTTCGCGCAGCGCCGCCTTGTGCCAGGCGGGACCATATTCGCCGCCGCCGCGGATGTTGGCGAGTACGAATGCACCTCCGTCCTCGGCCCAGAACAGGCCGAGCGGACCGGAGCGATAGGGCTGGCCGGTCAGATAGGTCGGGGTCTGGGCGGCGCGAAAGCCGCCGTAGGCATGGATCAAGGCACCGGTCGGCTTGGTGACGCCCTTCCTGCGGATCAGGAAATAGGGGATCCGTGTGCCGTCCTTGGAGCGGGCGAAGCGCTGGACGACGGTGAATTTGGAGGCGTCGAACTGGGCGGGAAGCGCCGCTACCTGCTTGACCTCGCCGATCGGCGTTACCGACACCAGCGTTGTCGGGGCCAGCATGCCTTCGACCGTCGCGAACGCAGTATCCTGCTTGCCCGCCGTTTCGGCAATATGGATGGTACTGCTGGCGGGCAGGGGCATGGTCTGCCGCGCCCAAGTGCCGTTCGACTGACGGGCCAGTGCGAACAATTTGCCCGAAACGTTGTCGAGCGCCTTGACCCACAGAACATTGTCGCTCGACGCCACTTCCTCGATCGCCTGGCTGGCGCTCGGCATCATCACTAGGGTCGGCGCCGGCTTGTGCCCGGCGAGCATCGCCGCAATGTCGTAGGCGACGATCGCGCCGGGTGCGAAGCTGCCGAGCGGATCAACCAGGGATACGATCGCCTGGCCGCCGACCACCGCCTGGAACTCGGTAGTGTCGGGGATCGGCAACTCGACCCAGCGGCCATCGGGCGCGCGCATCGACAGGCGGTTGGTGTAAAAGCCGGTGCTGCGGTCGATAACGGCACGGCGGAGGTCGCCGTCCATGACCGCGAACGGCAATATTCTGAAGTCGGCTTCCGCTCCTTCCGCAACCAGGGTCGCAGCGCTCCATGGCGTGCCGCGCTTCCACATTTTGACGGTGCGTGGGTAGCCTGAGCGTGTCGCCGTCCCCGGCCCTTCGACGGCGGCGACCAACAAGGTGTCGCGGTCGAGCCAGGCGGCGTTGTTCTTGCCCTCGGCGACGGTGAACCCGTCCGCGACGAAGCGGCCGGAGGGAAGGTCAAACTCGCGGACGACGTCGGCGTCGCTGCCGCCGGGGCTCAACGACACCAAGCACCGCTGGTAATCGGGCGGCAGGCAGTCGGCGCCGTGCCATACCCAGCTCTTGCCCTCCGCACGCCCAAGCGCATCGACGTCGATCAGCGTCCGCCACTGCGGCTTGCCGGCGAGGTAGGCGGTCAAGGGCGAGACCCGCCACAGCCCGCGCGGATGACCAGCGTCGACCCAGTGGTTGGCAACGACATCGCCCATGACGTCGTCGGGCATGGCGATCCGGTTGGGATCGTTGAGCAAGGCGAGCGCACGGTTGCGGCGCGCCTCGAAGCCGGGCACGAGCTTGAGGATGGTCTCAGTCTCGGCATTCCATTGCCGAACCTGGGCGAGCGGTTTGGCGCCCTGGATGTCCTCAAGCCACAAATAGGGGTCGGCGACCTGGGCGATGGCAGCGGTCGCGAGGAACGCCGTCAAGGCAAACAGCAGTTTGGAACGCAATGGGATTCTCCGCAGATGGCGCTTGCCGGACAAGGACATTGAATGCGCGCCTTGTAAAGTTCCGGCGGACCGCGACGCTCGCGGTTCGCCAATCTGTTCTTCCGCTCCAACAACAGGCGCGCTATGATATGGTCAACCGGAGATCGACGATGCGCCTTCAACTGCTGATCGCGATGATTGCGCTGCTGCCAGCGCCTGTGCTTGCCGCCGACGAGCGACGGCTGAGCGCGGCCGAAATCGAGCAAATCCTCGACAAGGCGGCGCAAAAGCGCGAGGCGCCGACCATCGCGCAGCCTGTCGAGAAGGTGAAACCGCCTGCCCGCCCGATCGAAGGCGAAGTCGGAGTGTCGGTCGGCAGTGGCGGCTATCGCGAAGTGTTTGGAACCGCAATCGTCCCGGTCGGCGCAGATGGCGTGGCGATCATCTCGTTCGACGGCGCCGAATCCAGTCGCCATCGCTCCCGCCGACGGCGTTAGTCGCCGCTAATCTTCGGTCGACCGACGTCGCCCTGCCCGACGGTATGTCCCGCCATGTCGAGCATGCGCTCGAGCGGCACCCGCGCCTTGGCCATGATGTCGTCGGAAAGCTCGATCTGCGGCTTGAGGTCGCGCAGGCTGACGTAGAGTTTCTCGAGCGTGTTGAGCGCCATGTACGGGCACATGTTGCAGTTGCAATTGCCGTCGCCGCCCGGGGTGCCGATGAAGGTCTTCCCCGGCGCGGCTTTCTCCATCTGATGGATGATGTGCGGCTCGGTCGCGACGAGGATCGTCTGCGCCGGGCTGTCGACTGCGAACTTGAGGATCGCGCTGGTCGATCCGACCATGTCCGCATGATCGATGATGTGCGGCGGGCATTCGGGATGCGCCGCGACCGGCGCGCCGGGATATTGCGCCTTCAGCTTCAATAATTCGGTTTCCGAGAAGGCCTGGTGGACGATGCAGATGCCCGGCCAAAGCAGCATTTCGCGATCGAACCGTCGGGCGAGATAGCCGCCCAAATGCCGGTCGGGGCCGAAGATGATCTTCTGGTCCTTGGGGATCTGGCTGAGGATCGCTTCCGCCGACGATGAGGTGACGATGATGTCGCTGAGCGCTTTCACCTCCGCCGAGCAATTGATGTAAGTCAACGCAATGTGATCGGGGTGCGCTTCCCGAAACGCCTTGAACTGGTCGGGCGGGCAGCTGTCTTCGAGGCTGCAGCCGGCATCCATGTCGGGCAAGATGACGGTTTTTTCGGGGCTGAGAATTTTCGCGGTCTCGGCCATGAAGCGCACGCCGCAAAAGGCGATGACATCGGCGTCGGTGGCGGCGGCCTTGCGCGACAGATCGAGGCTGTCACCGACGAAATCGGCAAGGTCCTGGATCTCGGGCTTCTGGTAATAATGTGCGAGGATGACCGCATTACGCTCCTGCTTGAGGCGCGCAATTTCGGCGAGCAGGTCGAGGCCCTTCAAGCTTGTCGGTTGGGCGGTCACTTCATCACTCCCCAGTCACTCATTGCCCGGCCTTGCGGCGCGCCAATACCTCGGCGATCGAGGGGCTGACGTCCCATTGCTCGCTCCTCGCCACGCCGTCAAAGGGGAAGGCGACCTCGACCGTGACATCGCCCAGCCCGGCAACCGATAAGGGCGTTTCGAGCAGGCTCGCCACCGACTTTCTGGCATTGGCGCGCGCGGCGTTGAGATGGACCGGCTTCTTGGCCTCCGCCGCCGCAGCACGGGTGGCGAGCAATGCGGCGCGACGGTTGAGATTGTCATAGGCTTCGCGGGTCACGAACATGCCGTCGGTGGCCAAGGTCTGACGCTTGGTCTCGTCGATGTTGGGCGATGTCGGCGCGACATCGGGGATGGTCACGCGCAATATCCGCTTGTCCGCATCCCAGCGATAATCATCGGTGTCGAGCTTGCTCAGGTCGAGCTGGTAGGTGACCGAATAAGGCAAGGTCGCCTTCTGCGCCGAGCGGAGGAAGCGAAATAGGCCGGGATCGACCGTGGTCACATCGAGCGCGCCATCGACCCGCCCGACTTCAAGCCGGTCAGTCGTCTGGAAGGTTGCCGACAGCACGCGGGCGAGGCCAAGGCCGGTCTGATATTCCTCCTGCTGCGCGACGCGGCGCTGCCAGAAGAGATAGCCGAACACGAGCAGGATCGCGATCAGCACGCCCGCGACCAGGTTCCGGTCGATCGGCTTGCGGGTCAAAGTTGCGGTTTCGTCCATGTCTCTCCGTCCGATTCAACGAGCCCGCGCCGTTCGAGGTCCATCAGATGCGCCCAGACCGATCCGCCCGCTGCAAGGATCAGGCGCGGATTGAGGCCGGGATAAGCGGCGGCGACGATATCGGGGATGAACGCCTTCCCCTCCCCGACCAGTCGGACAATCTGCTTCTCGCGTTGCAGGCGGTGGCCGATCAGCCCGCGCAGGAATTGCTGCGGGTTGGTCACCGGTTTGCCATGCGCGGGATAAAAGATGCGGTCGTCACGGTCGCGAAGGCGATGCAGGCTGGCCATGAACAGGCCCATGTCGCCATCGGGCGGGACCACGACGGTGGTCGACCATCCCATCACATGGTCGCCGGTGAACAGCGACCCGCGATAGGCATAGCAGAGGTGGTTGGAGGTGTGGCCGGGGGTGGCGACCGCGACCAGTTGCTCGCTTATCCCGAAGTCGATGCTTTCGCCATCGGCAAGCACCTTGTCCGGCGCATATTCGCCGTCGAAGCTGGCATCGGCGCGCGGGCCGACGCTCTCGAGCGCGAGCGCCGCGCAGCCGATGATCGGGGCGCCAGTCGCCTGGCTGAGCAATCGCGCGGCTGGCGAGTGGTCGCGGTGGGTGTGGGTGCAGGCGATGGCCGCGATCCGCCGCTCCCCCGCCGCAGCGACAATCGCCTCGACATGCTCGGGAATGGCTGGGCCGGGATCGATGACGACGATCTCGTCGCCTGCCCCGGCAAAATAGGTCTGGGTGCCGGTGTAGGTATATGGCGAGGGATTGCGCGCCAGCAGGCGGCCGACGCCGGGCTCAAGCGGTTCGAGGATGGCGTAAGGGGCGTCCACGGCCTGCCTGTGCCATGGACGCCCCGGCGGTGCAAAGGGCGGTTAAGCCCGATGCGACCGCTTCGAGCTAAGGGCCCTATTTACGGTCGAGCTGGCCGAGCCGGGACTCGACGCGGGCCAGCGAGGCCTTCGCCTCCGCCAGCTGCGCGGCAATCTTGTCGGGATCGATCGAGGCGAGCGATTCACGAACCATCTTGTCGATGTCCATGTTCTCGACTTCGCGCAGGGAGTCGCGGACCTGCGCCTTGAGGGCTTCCGGATTTTGACCCGCCGCACGGATCGCGGCGGCATTGCTGTCGATCTCTGCCAGTGCCTGGCGAATTTCGACCCGCGCATTGGCCATTTCGCGCTGGAATTCGCCGTTGCGAAATTTCTTCACCTCGCGCCGCGCCTGGGCCATCTGCTCGGGCAGGCGCGCTGTCTCGCGGTCCAATTGCTGTTTGGCCTTGGCGGTCTCGCGGCGAATTTCGGCGCGTTCCGGCGGTGTCAGTTCATTCCAGCGCTTGGTCTTGCCGTTAACGCGCACGGTGTCCTCTCCGATGAAGCTGATGCCGTTCCCGAAATTGACGTCGGCATCGCCTGAGTCGATCTGGGGTGCCATCGGCGCCATCGGCGCCAAGGGCGCCGCGGGCGGAATAGGCGGCGCGGGCACGGCTGCCGGCAATGGTGCCATCGGCGGCAACGGCGCCTGCGGTGCGACCGCTGCCGACGGCGCAGTCGGCGCTTCAGGCGCGGCGACATCGACATAGCGGGTCGCCCAGGTCGCGGTCAGCGGCATGGCCACGACCAGCGCGCCGAGGATCACCACTTTGCCGGCCAGACGGCGTGACGGGGTGGGGTTGGTAAGCATGGACGTGAGCCTCCTGTGCAGATTGCGGGGGTGATCGAGCGCCGAGGCGAACAATAACGCCCGTCCCGAAGCGGCCTTGGCGATGGTATGACCGTAAGCGGCGCGGTCGCCCGGGCCTGCCGCATCGAGCACGCGGCAATCGCAGGCTGCCTCCTGATCGAAGCGGAAGGCATCATGCGACAGCCAGGCGAGCGGATTGAACCATTGCAAGCCGAGCAGGACGAAGGCGACGTGGTTGGCAATGATGTCGCCCGAGCGATGGTGCGACAGTTCATGATCGAGCGCGAGGCGGCGCTGGGCCTCGTCGAAACGCTGGTCGAAATCATGCGGGACGGCGATGACCCGGTCTAATATGCCGAAGGCGATCGGACCGCGCACGGCATGGCTGCGGACCAGCCGGATCGTGCCCAGGCGCGCCAGCTGCACCGCGCCGTCGAGCGCGACACGGCGCTGGTGGCGATAACGGATCAGGCCGAGCGCGAGGAACAGGATAGCGCCAGTCGCCCAGAGCATGAGCAGCAGGGTCGGCCAGCCTCCGGCTTGTTCGACCAGCGAAGGATCGGCGGCGGGCGCAAGCGGCGCTATCGACGCCAGTGAAGGCAACGCGTCATTAGGCCGCGTGGCGGGGACGATCCGCTCGACTGTCTGGGTGATTGGCGGCATCGCCATCCGTGCCGCCGGGAGCAGCCACAAGGCATATGCCGCGGTCGCGCCGAACTGGCGGCGGACCGGCTCGCGCACCGCCAGCACCAGCAGCATCAGCACCGAGGTCGCGATCAATGTATCGGCCATCCACGCGCTCATGATTTCAGCTCCCGAAGCAATTGTTCGATCGCCGCGACATCCTCGGCGTCGATCGATTCCTCATTGGCGAGCTGGGCGATCAGCGGCGACAGCCGGCCGCCGAACAACCGATCGACCAGCCGACGCGATTCGCGGGCGACGCAGGATGCGCGCTCGATCGCCGGGGAATAGAGGAAGCGGCGGCCATCCTTGGCCGGGGCCACCGCCTGCTTGGCGAGCAGCCGCGACAGCAGGCTCTTGACTGTCGCCAGCGACCAGTCGCGGTCGCCCTTGCGCAAGCGGTCGTCGACGTCGGTCGCGGTGAGCGGCCGGGCGGACGACCACAGCACTTCCATTACGTCCCACTCGGCTTCACTCAACCTGATTTCCATCGAGTCGCTCCCGTTCCGATTACAGATGTAATCGTGACGATTACGTTTGTAAACGCAAAAAGCGCCGGTGCGGAAAATTGTCGAGG
>JBKJNP010000214.1:0-2765 GCA_046593565.1 Sphingomicrobium sp.
CCAAGGAATTCGTTGATGTTGACGTCGGTCAGCTCGACCTTTTCGACCTTGTTCTCAAGGATCTGGCGAAGCGACTTGCGCGCCACCTTGGCGAGTTCGCGCTCGAGCGTGCGGACACCGGCTTCGCGCGTGTAATGCCGCAGGATGGCGCGCAGCCCGCTGTCGGCGAACACCAATTCACCGTCCTTCAGTCCGTGCGCTTCCATCTGCTTGGGAATGAGGTGGCGCCGCGCAATCTCGACCTTCTCATCCTCGGTGTAGCCCTCAAGGCGGATAATCTCCATCCGGTCGAGCAATGCCTGCGGCATGTCGAGGCTGTTCGCGGTGGTGACGAACATGATGTCGCTAAGGTCGTAATCAAGCTCGAGATAATGGTCCTGGAATTTTGAATTCTGTTCGGGGTCGAGCACCTCCAGCAGCGCCGACGCCGGGTCGCCACGGAAATCTTGGCCAAGCTTGTCGATCTCATCCAGCAGGAACAACGGATTCGACGCGCCGGCCTTTTTCAAATTGGCGATGATCTTGCCCGGCAGTGAACCGATGTAAGTACGGCGGTGGCCGCGAATTTCGGCTTCATCGCGCACACCGCCCAAGGACTGTCGAACGAATTCGCGCCCGGTCGCGCGCGCGATCGAGCGGCCGAGCGAGGTCTTGCCGACGCCGGGGGGGCCGACGAGGCACAGGATGGGACCTTTGAGGCGATTGGTGCGCGCCTGCACCGCGAGATATTCGACAATGCGGTCCTTGACCTTCTCAAGCCCGTAATGGTCCTCGTCGAGGACGCCTTGGGCCTCGGCAATATCGCGCTTGAGACGGCTTTTCTTGCCCCACGGCAGCCCCAGCAGGATATCGAGATAATTGCGCGCCACGGTCGACTCGGCCGACATCGGAGCCATCGCGCGCAGCTTCTTAAGCTCGGCATTGGCCTTGGCCCGCGCTTCCTTGCTCAGCCGGGTCTTGCGGATCTTGGCAGCAAGCTCGTTGAGCTCGTCCCCGCCATCTTCGCCCTCATTTCCGAGTTCGCGCTGGATCGCCTTCAACTGCTCGTTGAGATAATATTCGCGCTGGGTCTTCTCCATCTGGCGCTTGACGCGGCTGCGGATCTTTTTCTCGACCTGCAGCACGCCAAGCTCGCCCTCCATGAAGGCGAACACCATTTCCAGGCGGCGCGACGGATTGAGCTCGCCCAGCAGGGCCTGCTTGTCGGCGACCTTGATCGACAGGCTCGACGCGACCGCGTCTGCCAGCAGCGACGGATCGTCTATCTCGGCCAGCTGCACCCCGGTTTCGGCCGGCAGCCTTTTGTTCAACTTGGCATAATTGTCGAACTGGTCGACCACCGATCGCATCAGCGCTTGCGCCTCGGGCTGGACCGCCTCTTCCTCGGCGACATCCTCGACCACCGCCGCCAGATGTCCGTCGCTGTCGACCAATTCCACCAGCTTGGCGCGACGCACGCCCTCGACCAGCACGCGCACGGTACCGTCGGGTAACTTGAGCAGCTGCATCGCTGTAGCGACCACGCCGAGGTCGTACAAAGCGTCGCGGTCGGGGTCGTCCTCATTGGGATCGAGCTGGGCGACGAGGAACAATTGCTTGTCCGCCGCCATCGCCGCCTCGAGCGCTGCGACCGATTTGTCGCGACCGACGAACAGGGGAACGATTCGGTTGGGGAAGACGACGATGTCGCGCAGCGGCAGGATTGGAAAGGTTGAGCTCATGACCCCCATATGGGCAGCGCCCGGGCGGAGCGCAACAACATCAAGCGGAGCGCAGCAACAGCAGGGCCGGACCGAGGTTGTTGAGGGCATGAACCGCGAACACGATGGCGATTGCTTGGCCACGCCCCTGCCCGCGCCACGTCACGTAGAGCGTCGAGAAGATCAGGAACGGCCACCAGATCACCAGCCCCCACCCCACGGCGATGAAAGAATGGGCAACCCCCCACCCGACCGAACTGAAAATGATCGCAGCACGGGGCGGCATTCTTAGGAGCGATAGCTCAAGCACTGCCGCCATGATCAGCGTCTCGATCAGCGGCGAAAACACGACTAACCGAACGAACAATTCCGTCCCAATCGCGCCAAATTTGGGCCCCGCCGCCTCGGGAAGCAACGACGCAACCAGCGCCGACAGCAACAAAGCCGGGATTGTCGTCACCAGCCACCCGACCAGGATCGCGCGCACCGGCATGCGCGGCTCGAACAGCGCCGGAAATCGCGTCGATTCGATCAATTAGGCGGCGTCGCCGGTGGTGCCGGCGGCCTTGTCCTTCTTGGCATAGACGCGGACCGGATCCTTGGTCCCGGCGACGACGTCCTTGTCGACATGCACCTCATCGACCCCGTCCATCGACGGCAGGTCGAACATCGTGTCGAGCAATATGCCCTCGAGGATGGAGCGCAGCCCGCGCGCGCCGGTCTTGCGGTCGATCGCCTTGCGCGCGATCCCCACCAACGCGTCCTCGGAGAAGGCCAATTCGACCTCCTCCATGTCGAACAATTTCTGATATTGCTTGATCAGCGCATTCTTCGGTTCGACCAGGATCTTGACCAGGGCTTCCTCGTCAAGATCCTCGAGCGTCGCGATCACCGGCATGCGGCCGATGAATTCGGGGATCAGCCCGAACTTCATCAAATCCTCGGGCTCGGTATGCTTGAGCACCTGGCCGGTGCGCCGCTCGTCGGGCGCGGCGACATGCGCGCCGAAACCGATCGATTTGCCCTGCAAACGATCGCCGATGATCTTTTCGAGGCCTGAAAAGG
>JBKJNP010000150.1:0-2529 GCA_046593565.1 Sphingomicrobium sp.
CCGCCTTCGCCCGGTCGGAAGTCAGCGGCTGGAGCGCGCATATCGCCTTGAAGAGGCAGCGGATCGACAATCCCGCCCTCGCCTTCTGGATCTCGATCGGCGCCGCGACCCTGCTCAGTCTTGGCCTCGCTTTCCTGCTTTACCTCGTCGCTCGGCGACAGATAGACGATACGCGGATAATCACCCGCCGCATCCAGGAAGCGCAGAAGCTTGAAGCGCTTGGCCAGCTGACTGGCGGCATGGCGCATGATTTCAACAACCTCCTCACCCCGATCATCGGCGCGCTCGACCGGCTGAAGCGATCCGACAACCTCGACGAACGTGAAAGGCGTTTCGCCAATGGCGCGTTTGAAAGCGCCAAGCGCGCCGCCGCCTTGACCTCGCAATTGCTGACCTTCAGCCGCCGCCAGAAACTGGCCATTACCACCGTCGACGTCACCACCTTGCTCAACGATGTCGCCGGACTCGCCGGCCAGTCGCTCGAGGTGCGTCACACCATCGACTATGTGGTCGAGGCCGGTACGCCGCCGGTGGCGACTGACAAGATCCAGCTGGAGCTCGCGTTGCTCAACCTGATCCTCAACGCCCGCGATTCGATGCGCGAGGGTGGCACCGTCACGCTCCGCTCCGCGCCGATCCTCGACGGCGGACGGTCATCGGTGGTTATTTCGGTCGCCGACACTGGGTCGGGGATGGATGCCGAGACCGCGCGGCGCGCGCTGGAGCCCTTTTTCACGACCAAATCGCAGGGTGCCGGCACCGGCCTCGGCCTTGCCCAGGTGGCCGAAGTGGTGCGGCAATCGAGCGGTCGCCTGGCGATCGACAGCGAGCCGGGCCGCGGCACGACCGTCCGGCTATTCCTGCCCGCCGCGACCACCGAAGTCGTCGCTGCCGTGGTTTCCGGTTTGGGTCGCGCCCTTCCGGCCAAGTTGAACTTACTGATCGTCGACGACAATGCCGATGTCCGCGAGACGATCGTGCAGATGGTCGAAGCCGACGGGCACAGCGTCGAGTCGGTCGCCGACGGCCGCACCGGCCTTGCCGCCTTGTCCAACCGCAAACCGGACCTGGTGCTGGTCGATTTCGCCATGCCCGGCCTTAACGGCGCCGAGTTCGTGGTCGAGGCGCACAAGATCCACCCCGGCCTGCCGTGCCTGATGATCACCGGATACTGGGACAGCGACGCGTTGGCTGAAACCGGCATAACCTGCCCGATCCTGCCCAAACCCTTCACCAGCGCCGCGCTCCGCGACGCCATGGCCTTGGCGCTCGATGCGGATTGATCGCGCAAGTCATACCCCTTCCCTTTTTGCCCGCCTTCAGCTAGGGGCCGCCGCTTCCACCCAGCATCGCTGATGGAAATCCATTGCGGGAGGCAGCTTGCTGTCGCTTGGACCGCTAGACTTGAGCATCCGCCAAGCCCTGCGCGACGGCGGACACAACAGAGTGAGAAAAATGGCTAAAAAGATTACCGGTTACATCAAGCTGCAGGTGCCCGCGGGCGCCGCCAATCCGTCGCCGCCGATCGGCCCGGCGCTTGGTCAGCGCGGCGTCAACATCATGGAATTCTGCAAGGCCTTCAACGCCGCCACGCAGGAGATGGAAAAGGCGATGCCGATTCCGACCGTGATCACGGTCTACGCCGATCGCAGCTTCTCGTTCACCACCAAGACCCCGCCGGCGTCGTACCTGATCAAGAAGGCCGCCAAGCTGAAGTCGGGCTCGAAGGAGCCGGGCAAGATCAGCGCCGGCAACATCAAGCGCTCGCAGCTTGCCGAGATCGCCGAGATGAAGATGAAGGACTTGAACGCCAACGATATCGAGGCGGCGACCCGAATCATCGAAGGCTCCGCCCGCGCGATGGGCCTCCAGGTTGTGGAGGGTTAAGACCATGACCAAGGAAACCAAGAAATTGAAGGCGTCGGCCGGCAAGGTCGATTCGAACAAGAATTACGGCGTCGAGGAAGCCATCACTTTGGTCCGCAGCCTGGCCACCGCCAAGTTCGACGAGACGATCGAGATCGCCTTGAACCTCGGCGTAGATCCGCGCCACGCCGACCAGATGGTCCGCGGCGTCGTCAACCTGCCCAAGGGCACCGGCAAGGACGTCCGCGTCGCGGTGTTCGCCCGCGGCGACAAGGCCGAGGAAGCAACCAAGGCCGGCGCCGAAGTGGTCGGTGCGGAAGATCTGATGGAGGCCATCCAGGGCGGCCGCAGCGATTTCGACCGGGTTATCGCCACCCCCGACATGATGGGTGTTGTCGGTCGTCTCGGCAAGGTGCTCGGGCCCAAGGGCATGATGCCCAACCCGAAGCTCGGCACGGTCACCCCGAACGTCGGCGAAGCGGTTCGCCTGGCCAAGGCCGGCCAGGTCGAGTTCCGCGTCGAAAAGGCCGGGATCATCCATGCCGGCATCGGCAAGGCGAGCTTCCCCGAAGCCGACCTCAAGGCCAATTTCGACGCCTTCGTCGATGCCATCGTCAAGGCCAAGCCGTCGGGCGCGAAGGGCAAGTATCTCCAGAAGATCGC
>JBKJNP010000204.1:0-4159 GCA_046593565.1 Sphingomicrobium sp.
GAGCCGGGCGATGATGTCGGGATCGCTTAGGTCGGTCAGTTCGACCCGGTAGCGCTGCTTGTCGGGGAAAAATTGATAGCCGCGACCATTGCCGGCCGCATCATGATAGATTTCAAAACCGCGCCCGATGTCGCACACGATCAGGAATGGCGCGACTGGCTCCGACGCTGGCAAATTCTTCGCGTAATTCTCGGCCTGCAAACGGGCATCGCGCATCAATTTGTCGTAGCGCGCGCCGGACGGAGCGCGCGGCCCCTGTGGCTCGCCCAGATCAAGGCCGACTTGCTCCGGCTTCAGCTGGCTTTGCTTGGCCTCCATGATGAAGTGCGCGCGCTTGTAGAGATCGACTGCGCCTTTGCCGCCGAGCGATCGAAAGCTGCCCTTGGGGACCGGCGCTTCATATTCATACGCCCCGAGGACGCCGCCACTGGCCGGTTCGCTTGGGGGATCGACATCGAGCACCGCGCACAGGTCGCCGATGAATAGGGGCAAATTCTTCTTTTCCGCCCCGCCGACGGTGCCCTCCCACTTGGCAATAAACTCGTCGACCGTCACGCAACCCCCCAAAAACCGAGCAACCCGACCTTAAACCCAAAAGCGGCAACGTCGAGGGGTGGGCGAATCTAGGAGGCGCCGTGGCGCTCTGCTTCGCCCCACCCTTCGAAAGCATAAGGGTTGAGATATTGTCGGCCCCACAGGGTGGTGCGATCGGCGTCGGCCATGCCGGCCTCGTCGCAAACCGCGGCCCAACCGGATCGCAGGCAATCGATCTGGCGGTCGATCAATGCCCTGGCCTCGTCGGCGCGAAGCTGGAACGCGGCTGCGGCGTCGATACAGTGCATGAGTCGGGAATCGTTGCGCTCGCCATGGATCAGCATGGCCTGGCCCGCGATCTGCCCGGTCCTCGGCTGCGGGCAGATATCATAGGCCGGCGTCAGGCGCAGCGCGCGCCCGTCCCAGAAGGCCGAATGATTGCGCGCATGGTCGTCGGTGTTGCCGCACAATATGTTGAACACCATCCGCCCGAACAATTCGTGCAGCGATTTCCTCGGGTCGGCGAAGCGCGCCCTGACGACGGCCGCAAGCTGCTCATAGCTGGCATAGCGCGCCTCCATCTCGTCCAGATCGAGCATCGTCAGCGCCGATTCCATCGCCCGGCGATGCCATTGCCCGTCCGGGGCAAGCTGGCGGTCGAACCGCTCGACCAGCAGGACGATCTTGCCAAGCGACGTCCGCAGGGCAACCTTGGCCACATCCAGGCCGCACCGGGCGGCCAGGCGCATCGCGACATATTCGGTGCGGATCACGTCGGTAATGTCGTTGCTGGCCGAAAATTTGGCGATCCATTTTGCGCCCGCGTCATCGATCAGTGCCTTTGGCCGCGCACCACCGACGGCCGTGCCGTGGCGAAGCGCGAGTTCCAGCGCGGGGGTCAGCGGCACGCCCGCCGCAATTCGCTCGCTCGCGGTCATCAACTCGTCGAGCGAGGCATTGCCGCCTCCCCGCGCGACATAATTTAGCGGGTCGGCCTGGAAATCCAGCGCACCGATCCGGTCGGATCCGGATTCCATCAGATAATCGAGTTCGTCCGGGTCGGTGGGTTCGCCGGCGCGTGCGTGCAGGATGACGCGCCGACCCCAGCTGTCGGGCGACGCGTCGCGCAGGGCGCTGGGCATGATCATTGGCGCGCGCGGTTCGAACCGGCCGGCTTGCAGCGGCAATTCGCGCGCCTCGATCGCAATCGCGTCGCCGCGGTCGAGGTAGGATTGGCCGTAATTGAACGACAAGGCGCCGCCGGGCAGGCGCTCGATCCGTCCGCACACCACCGGGTGGCCGGCGCCGGGCAACCAGATCCACACGAAGCAGGCATCGCCGGACGGGCGCCGGGCCGGGTTCATGATCGAAGGTCGCTAGAAATCATCGACGATGGATCGCTTTTTGCGGGCTGCTTTCGGGAGGAGTCGCAGCTTGGCGTCCTGGTCGGCGATGTGGCCGCCAAGTCGCCCCGGCTCGGCGGAGAATAAGGATATTCCGACGATCGTGGCAGCCTCGAACGCGGCCCCGATCCCGCAGCGTGGGTCACCATGCTCGATCCGCTCGATCAGGGCGCGCGAAACGCCGATCCGCTCGCCCAGTTCCTGCGCCGACCAGCGCCGTTCGATGCGTTGGGCGCGGATCAGCTTGCCAAGCAATTCGGTCGCGCGAAGTGTCGCGATCGAATAGCGCGTCGTGGCGCCCGCCGGTAATCCAATGGCCATAGCTGACGATTAGCGACCAGCAACGTCAATGTCAATCTTTATGCCATATATATGAAGCATGAACCAGTTTTATGCTACATATATCGTGCATCTCATCTCATCTCACCTCTCCCGCCACCGCCACCACATCGACCGGCCCCTCGAAGGCGACGAACAAATGACATTGCGCGGTGCCGACGCAGGTGGCGCGGTGCGGCAGGTTCGCGGGGCCGTAGGCGTAATTGCCGGGGTTGAGGGTCGCCGTCGCGGCGCCCTGATATTTCACCTCGAGCTGGCCGCTGACCAGGATCATCCGCTCGGCCGAGCTGTGGCGGTGCGGCGGAATGGCATAGCCGCCGGGCATCCGCAGGAGGACATCGGCGTTGGGCTTGGCCGGATCGCCGTGCAGTACGGTCAGTTCGCAGCCGGTCGGGAACGGCGCCGGGCACGGGCCCCACTTCAGCGCCGGATCGGTAGCCGCTTTGGCCAGGGGCGCCTCGATCGAAGGTACGGCAGCGGTCGCGGCGGCCGGCGTCGCGGCATTGGCGGCGGCATTGGTGGGCCCGGCGGCGGCTTCGGCCTCGACCGCATTGGCCGGGGCTTCCTGATATTCGCACCCGCCAAGCGCAGTCGCCGCAATGGCAGTCAGCAAAAGGTAAGATTTCCGCATTTGAGCCTCCTGTTTTTCGTTGCCCGCTTAATAGCCCATGAGGGCGAGAACTTCACGCCTTGATCGCTCGTCGCTGCGAAACGTCCCCATCATCCGGCTGGTCGTCATCATCACCCCCGGCGTATTGACCCCGCGCGCGGCCATGCAGGCGTGGCTGGCTTCGATGACCACCGCGACGCCCTTGGGCTTAAGATGTTCACAGATGCAGTCGGCGACTTGCGCGGTGAGCCGTTCCTGGACTTGCAGGCGCCGGGCGAAGCCGTGGAGAACCCGCGCTAACTTGCTGATTCCAACCACTTTATCGTTGGGGAGATAAGCGATCGCCGCCTTGCCGATGATCGGTGCCATATGATGCTCGCAGTGCGACTGGAACGGAATGTCGCGCAGCAATACGATCTCGTCATAGCCCCCGACCTCGTCGAATGTCCGGCTCAGATGGACCGCCGGATCCTCCTCATAGCCCCGGGCATATTCCTTCCACGCCTTGGCGACTCTGGCGGGCGTATCGAGCAGTCCCTCGCGGTCGGGATCGTCGCCGGCCCAACGGATCATCGTCCGTACCGCCTCGGCTACCTCGTCGGGCACCGCGATCTTGGGATCAGGACCCACCGGATCGCCGGAATCAGGGTTCGCCATCGTCGTTCAGCTCCTTCGCGATGGACTCCGCCACCATTTCCGCCTGCACCCTTATGTCAGGCACAGCGATAATCTCCCAATAGCGCGCTTTGCCCAGCGCGCCCATCGCCCACAGTCGCTCCGCTCCGATCACCCGCACCTGGTCATCGACCTTGAACCCGATCCCGAGATGGTCGGGCTCGGCCAGCCCGGCGTCGAGCAATGATCGCAGCAGCGGACTTTTGGTGTGGCGGATATCATGGAGCGGTCCGGTGCAATTGATTCCCACCGCAAAGCGCCGCGGCGCTTCATTCCCCGCCTCCCCGCGCCGACGGATCACCGCTTGCAATCCCCCGTCGGCCACATCCAGCGACTGGATTCGTCCCGCCAGCACCTCCAGCCTCCCGTCGGCGATCATCCGCTCGATCACCGCCCCGACCTCGGGCGCGATCCGGTGGCGGTGGACATCCCACCACGGCCGCGCATGGCGCATGAAGCGCCGCTGGTCGGTCTCGCTCAGCGATTGCCAAAGCTCGTGCGTCCGCGGCCGCACCGAATCCACCACGTCGCGCCAATCCGCCTCGCGCGTCCGCTGCCGCACCCAGCGCCACAGGCCGGTCAGCGACCCGCTCGGCGC
>JBKJNP010000212.1:0-7876 GCA_046593565.1 Sphingomicrobium sp.
ATCGAGCGCTTGGCCGTCACCGCGGTCGAGGTCATGGCAATCGACTCCGCGACCCGCCCGGCGCCTTCGAACAGCGCCCGCTCCTCCGCCGTCGCCGCCCTTGCCGACCGCGCAAACTCCACATCGCCGCCCAGGATCACGCTTCCCCGGTCGTCCAGCCCGCGCTCCATCGCGCTCGCCAGACTCCCCACCGCCGCCAGCGCCGCCACCCCCAGCAGCAGGCTGAAGAACAGCAATCGCAATCCCCGGAACCGCCAGTCGAGCTCGCGCCGCCCGATCGTCCACGCCAGCCGCCAACCGTTCATTCGACGCGAGCCGCGACGAGTCGCCCGTCGGCCATTTCGATGACCCGCGTGCACCGCGCGGCCAGCACCGGCTCATGGGTGATCACCACCAGGGTCGCCCCGGTCGCGTCGCAGCGCTCGAACAACAGGTCCATCACCGCCGCCCCGGTCGTCGCGTCGAGGTTGCCGGTCGGCTCGTCGGCGAAGATCAGCGCCGGTCGCGGCCCCAGCGCGCGGGCAATCGCCACGCGCTGCTGCTCGCCGCCCGACAATTGCGCCGGATAATGGTCAAGCCGGTGGCCCAGTCCGACCGCTTCCAGTTCGGCCTTCGCCGCGTCGAACGGATCGTCCATCCCCGCCAATTCCATCGGCACCGCGACATTCTCCAGCGCGGTCATCGTCGGCAGCAAATGAAAGGCCTGCAGCACGATCCCGATCCGCCCGCGCCGGGCTTCGGCCAATTGATCCTCGTCGAGCTTGGTAAAATCCTGCCCGACGATGCGCACCTCGCCCCCGCTGGCCCGCTCGAGCCCGCTCAGCACCGCCATCAGCGACGATTTGCCTGATCCCGAAGCGCCGAGGATCGCCAGCCGCTCGGCCCGCGCCACATCCAGGTCGATCCCGCGCAATATCTCGGTCGCCGCCTCCCCCGATCCGAGCGTTAGGGTGACATTGCGGGCATGGATCATCATATCGGTCATGGCAGCGCACATGGGTGAAGGGATACGAATGACAAGTTTTATTCGAGCAACGGCGTTTGTCGGTGCCTTGCCATTGCTGTTCCTCGCCGCCTGCACCGAAGAAGCGACCCCGATGGCCGCCCCCAAATCCGCCGAGCCTGGCCCTGTCTCCACCCCGCGTCCGCTGGGCGACGAACGGCTGGTGGTCGCATTCGGCGACAGCCTTTATGCCGGCTACGGCCTCGGCAGGGGCGACAGCCTGCCCGCGAAACTGGAGGACGAGCTTCGCTTGGCCGGCATTAATGCCTCGGTGATCAACGCCGGGGTCAGCGGCGATACCAGCGCGGCGGGCCGACAGCGTCTGGCCTTCACCCTCGACGGTCTCAAGCGCCCGCCCGACCTCGTCATCCTCGGGCTCGGCGGAAATGATGCGCTGCGCCAGCTGCCCGCCGCCCAGACCAGAGCGGAGATGACCGCAATGATGGAGGAACTCAAACGCCGAAACATTCCGGTGCTGCTGACCGGAATGCGCGCCCCGCCCAACCTCGGCCCCGATTATGCCGCCGCGTTCGAACGCATCTGGCCCGATCTCGCGGCGCAATATGGCGCTGGCCTTTACCCGTTCATTCTCGACGGTGTGATTACCGATCCGGCGCTGATGCAGCGCGACGGTATTCACCCGACCGCCGCCGGGGTCGCGCGGATGGCCGACGGCATCGCCCCGCTGGCGCTGAAGGCGCTTCCGCCAAAGACGCGGCCGCCCAGGACTTCGTGACGGCACCGATCAGCCTGGAGGAAGCGTGGCGGATTGTCGCCGGGGCCGCGTCTCCGCTTGCCGCCGAGGACGCGCCGCTCGCCCGGGCATCGGGCCGCGTGCTGGCCGCCCCGATTGTCGCGGCCTTCGAGAGTCCGCGCGCCAATGTCTCGATGATGGACGGCTATGCGGTCCGTGAGGAGGACGCGCGGGTCGGCATCGGCCTCGAGGTGATCGGCACCTCGGCGGCGGGCGCGCGCTTTGGCGGGTCGGTCGGCACGGGGCAGGCGGTGCGGATCTTCACCGGCGCGGCATTGCCCAAGGGCGCGAACCGCGTGGTGATGCAGGAGAATGTCGCGGCCGACGGGGAAGGAATGACGATCGTCGAAGCGCCCGGCGCCGCCAGCTTCGTCCGGAAACGGGGGAGCGACTTTGCGGCCGGCGACCTGATTGTCCCGGCTGGCGCCCGGCTGACCCCGGGCGCGCTGGTCGCGGCGGCGGGGGCAGGGGCGAGCATTGTCGAGGTCACCCGCCGCCCCCGCGTCGTGACCATCGCGACCGGTGACGAACTTCGCGCCGTGGGCGCGCCGCTCGACGATCAAGATCATATCATCGACAGCATCGCCACCGGCCTTGCCGCGATGCTCGATTCGATGGGCGCGGACTTGCTTGGCCATCACCTGCTCGGCGACGATCTGCCCGCGCTCGAAGCCGTTGCGGCGGATGCAGTCGCGCGGGCGGATCTGGTGGTCGTCACCGGCGGCGCGTCGGTCGGCGCACGCGATCATGCCAAGGCGATGTTCGCGCCGCTGGGTATGGAATTGCTGTTCTCGAAAGTGGCGATCAAGCCGGGCAAGCCGGTGTGGCTGGGGCGGGTGGGCCCGACTCTGGTGATGGGCCTTCCGGGAAATCCTGGATCGGCACTGGTCACCGCGCGGCTGTTGCTCGCCCCGCTCGTCGCCGGCCTGATCGGGCAGATCCGCCCGTCGCCGCTCGACTGGCTAAAGCTGCCCCTGGCCGCCCCCATCCCCGCCACCGGCGACCGTGAAACCTTCCTCCGCGCAAGCCTGATCGATGGAAAACTCGTCCCTGTCGCCAACCAGGATTCGGGCGCGCAGCGCGCACTCGGCGAAGCCACTTGGCTAATCCGCTGCACCTCTGGCCAAGGCTCGCTTGACGCGGGGGCATTCGTGCCAGCGCTAGCGCTTTAGAAAAGGATTTTTCACGCGAAGGCGACTGAACTCTTCGCGCCTTTGCGCCTTTGCTTGAAACGAATCTTCTAACTTCTCCGCCAGTCGCCCGATTTGCCGCCCGATTTCGCCACCAGTTCGACCGCCTCGATCGTCATCCCCCGGTCGATCGCTTTCAACATGTCGTAAATCGTCAAACAGGCGACCGACACCGCGGTCATCGGCTCCATCGCGACGCCGGTCCGACCCGTGCAGCGCGCTTCGGCGGTGACGGTCAGCCCGGGCAAGGCGGGGTCCGCGACGATCCGTACGGTCACCGAATCGAGCCCGATCGGGTGGCACAAGGGGATCAGCGTCCCCGTCTGCTTGGCGGCCATGATTCCGGCCAGTTCGGCCACCGCGATCACATCGCCCTTGGCCGAATTCCCGGCCGCTTCCAACGTCGCCGCGTTCATTCGCACCCGACCCCGCGCGGTCGCGGCTCGCCGCGTCTCCGGCTTGGCCGAGACATCGACCATATGCGCCCGCCCCTCGGCATCGAAGTGCGTCCCGGCCACCCTTAGCGCTCCATCAGCCGCGGCATGATTTCAGTCAGGTTGCAGGGTTTGGTCGAGCGATCGAGCTGTGGTCCGATCACGCTCCAACCGTCGCGCACCGCCCCGCCCGATCCCGGCAGGCAGAAGATGAAGGTGCCGCCCGCTACCCCGGCGCAGGCGCGCGACTGGATCGTCGACAGGCCGACCTTGTCGTAACTCACGCGGTGAAACACCGCCGAAAAACCGTCGATATGCTTGTCGAACAGCGGCTGAATCGCCTCGGGTGTGACGTCCCGCCCGGTCAGGCCGGTGCCGCCGGTGGAAATGATCACGTCGACGGCCGGATCGTCGATCCACTTTTGCACTTGGGCACTGATCGCGGAAATATCATCGCGCACGATTTCCCGTGCCGCCAGTCGATGCCCCGCCGCCTCGACCGCGCCGACCAGATAACCGCCCGACGTATCGGTCAGTTTGGTCCGCGTGTCAGACACGGTCATCACCGCGATCCCGACTTGCTGCGCACTCATGCCTGTTCCTCCCACCGCGCGCGATCCGCATGATCTTGCGGCCGCGCCTCGATCCAGTGCGAACCGTTGCTGCCCGTCTCGCGCTTCCACAATAAAGCATCAGTCTTCAATCGGTCCATCGCCTGATCGACCGCGTCGAAGGCGACGCGGCGGTGCCTGGCCGCCGCGGCGACGAATACCACCGGCTCGCCCGCGCCGACGCTGCCGATACGGTGGACGATCAGCAGATCATCTACTGTGAAGCGCCGCCGCGTGTCCGCGTCGATCGCGGCGATGCTCGCTTCGGTCAGCCCCGGATGATGATCGAGCCACAATTCACTTACCCCGTTCGCGCCGCGCACGACACCGGTGAAACTGACGATCGCTCCTGCACCATCGGCCGCGCGGGTGAAGTCCGCGAGCAGGCAAGTCGGGTCGATCGGCTCGGCGGACAGGAAGCTCATCCGCCGCTCACCGGGGGCAGGAAGGCGACTTCGGCGACGCCCGAGATCGGGGCGGCGTGTCCGACCAGCCTATCGTTGAGCGCAATCCGGACTTTGGGATCGAGCAAGGCGGGATATTGCGCCCCAATCCACAGCCGCAACGATTCGCTATCTTCAACATTTGCCGGTGGCGAACAATCGAGTTCGTGCGTCCCGACTTCGTCGCGCAGCCGCCCGAAAAAGATCAATTTCATCCGCCGGTTACCGACATATGCCGCGCGACCCCGCGCGTTTTCCCCGGCGAGATGGCGAAATCATGGGCCAGCGGCTTGCGGCGGATCGCCCCCGCAATCGCCGCTTCCAGCGCCCCTGCATCGCCGCCGCGCAACAGGTCGCGCAAATCGACCCGTCCGGCATCGCCCAGGCACGGATAAAGCTGCCCGGTGCAGGTCACCCGCACCCGGTTGCACGAACCGCAGAAATTGTCGCTGAGCGGGGTGATGAATCCGATCAGGCCGCCCGCATCGGTGCGAACGTAACGCGCCGGACCGCCGGTATTAAGTGCAATCGGGGTAAGGCTCCAACGCGCCGCCAGCCGCTCGCGTACCTCGGTCATCGGCACATGCTGGTCGATCCTTGCCGCCTCGACCTCGCCCAGCGGCATCACCTCGATAAAGCTGATCGCCGCGCCGCGCGCGTGCGCCCACGCCGCCAACACCACCGCCTCGTCCAGATTGTCCTGCTTCAGCGCCACGACATTGATCTTGACCGCGATCCCCGCGCTGAGCGCTGCATCCACGCCCGCTATCGCTTTGGCGACATCGCCGCCCCGCGTGATCCGCGCGTAGGTTTCGGGATTGAGGCTGTCGATCGACACGTTGATCCGTTTCACGCCATGCCGCGCAAGCGCCTCGGCATGCTCCGCCAGCTGCGTCCCGTTGGACGTAATCGCAATCTCGTCCAGCCCTTGGCCCAGATGCCGGGACAGCCCGCCGACCAGATCGACAAACCCCTTCCTGACCAACGGCTCGCCGCCGGTCAGCCGCAGCTTGCGGATTCCCATGCCGACGAACACGCTCGCCAGCCGATCCAGCTCTTCCAGGCTAAGTATCTCGGAACGCGGCAGAAATTGCATCGCCAAGGGCATGCAATAAGCGCACCGCAAGTCGCACCGGTCGGTCACCGACAGCCTGAGGTATATGATGCTCGCAGTGCGACCCGAAGTCATTTGATCGCCTCCATTCCCAACCGCCCCGCGACATAAAGGATCAGCAGCGCCGTCACCACCCGCACCCACTTCGGCTCGATCTTCCGCGCTCCCAATCCCGCCCCGACCAGCCCACCGACCAGCACCGCCGGAAACAGCAGGGCATGGTCACTAAGCACCGCTCCCGCCGCTCCAACCCCCTTGCTGGCCTGCCCAGCCAGCCCGGCGATCGAATTGACCAGGATAAACGCCGCACAGGTCGCCGCAATCCGCCGCGGCGCATCCCACCGAAGCAGGTACAGCAGAGGCGCCAGGAAAATTCCCCCGCCAATCCCGACGATCCCGGCGAGCAGGCCAAGGCTTCCGCCCGCCACCGGCTCGACCCAGCGCGGGCTTGGGCTCGGCGCCACGTCGCGCTTCCATCGCGGCTCCCACAGCATCACCAGCCCCGCCACCAGCAACGATCCCGCCAGCAGCCCGATGAACAACTCCCGCTCGACCATCAGCCGCCCGCCGATCCACGCCGCGGGCACGCTGGTCACGAACAGCGGCCACGCCCGTCGCCAGTCGAAATGCCCGGCCCGCGCGAACCGCCACGTCCCCGCGCTGACCACGATGATGTTGCACGCCAGCGACAGGATCGGCACCGCTCGAAAGTCGGTCCCGGCGAGAACCAGCAAAGCGGTGTAGGTCGACCCCCCGCCAAAACCGGCGATGGCATAGATCAGCGCGGTCGCAAGGAAGGCCGCGGCAAGCGCGATCATATGCCGGCATAATATTGGTAGCCGGCGACATCCTCCCAATATCCGCCCTTGCCACCGTACAGATCGTCGATCCGTTCGCGCGCCTCGATCCGCATCACGAACTTGGCATGCTTGTAGCCCAGCTGCCGCTCGACCCTGAGGCGCAGCGGCGCGCCATGCCCCACCGGCAACCGCCGGTCATTCATCAGCAACGCCAGGATCGTCTGCGGGTGGAAAGCGTCGTACAAATCGATCGATTCATAATAGGGCGTGCCATTGCTGTCGTCGGCACAATGGAAGACGATGTAGCGCGCGCGATCCGACAGGGCCGCGGCCTTGAGGACATCGCCCAGAACCGGCCCCTGCCACTTGCCGATCGCGCTCCACCCCTCGACGCAATCATGGCGCGTGATCTGGGCGCGTTGAGGAAAGGCGCCGAGGTCGCTCAGCGACAGCATCAGCGGCCGCGCCACCAGCCCGTCGACCACCAGCCGCCAGTCGGAAAAATTGCGCATCGCATGCGCCGCCCAGTCAGCCGAGGCGGGCCGGCTGTTGCCATTGGTGCGAAACACCGGCGACATCTGGTCGCGGCGATATTCGTGCGCCAGCCCCGGCGCCACCAGTCGTTGGCCGCGCTGATGAAGCGGCTCGGCGCTCTGCAGAATCCGCCGAAACTGTGGGCTGGCGTTGAGCCGGTCGCAGCCGCCCAACAGCAACCCGCCGCCGCCGACCAACAACAAGTCGCGGCGGTTCATGGCGCGACCTCGTCGCCTTCGGCCCGCTTACCCGGCAGCCGGTACCAGCCACTGATCATCGACCGCAATTCGTTGATAGGTCCGGCCAGCACCACCATCGCGACATGGACAATGAAAAACGCGACCAGCGCCACCATCGCGATGAAGTGCAGCGACCGCGCCGACTGCCGCCCGCCGAAGATGTCGAGCAACCATTGCCAGCCTGAATCCATCGCCGGCGACATGGCGAGACCGGTGAAAATGATGAGCGGCAGGAAGAAGAACAACACTAGGCCGTAACTCAACTTTTGCAGGATATTGTAGCGCAAGGCCGCCTCCCCGGTCGGGAAGCGCAGGCGCGCATGGTCCTTGATATCGGCCCACACGTGCGACGGCCGGATCTCGGCTCGCGAAATGGTCAAGTCGCGCTGGAAATGCCGGTTCCACAGGCTGGCGATCATGTAGGCGAGCAGGCTGACCCCAAGCACCCAGGCGAAGGCAAGGTGCCACAACCGCGCATCGGCCAGATTATAGCGCGACGGGATGGTGATCCAGTGCGGGAATGCGCGGCGCTGGACCTGCCCGTCCTGGTCGGGCCAGCGCCCCAAAACGCCGGTCGTTTCGATCCGCAGCGGCCCGGCGACGACGAAGCCCGTATTGGCGGTCGACCCGATTTCGAACCACGCATGGTCGGCATTGGCGCCATATTGCCCCCAGTAGAGCCGCGGATGGGCGTTGAAGATCATCAACCCGCTCATCATCATCACCCCCAGCGTGACCAGGTTCAGCCAATGCC
>JBKJNP010000244.1:0-11583 GCA_046593565.1 Sphingomicrobium sp.
TGGTCGAGCCGGGCGCCGACGCTGCCCTGGGTGAGGCCCGCGCCCTTGAGGATGACGTCGAGCTGCCCGCTAATCTCGGCCACCTGGGCGAGGCCGAGGCGATGCACTTCGTCGGGAGTGAAATTGGTGGTGGTCGCCTGCTTCAGTGCGGCGGCGTAGATCGCCTCGCCCTGCGGCAGCCGGGCCGCGCCGTCGCCCGGTCGCGAAGTCGGCTTCAATGCCTCCATCAGCGCGATCTGGCGGTCGAGCGCGGGATAGATTTCCCGCTCGACGATAATGGTCGCGCGCGATGCCCAGTCGCCGGCGATATTCTTGGCGGCGGCGCGTTTGGCGATCGACTGGACCATGCCGCTGTCGGCCGCGGCCACGCCGCGCAATTTCTTCATCTGGCCGAGCGTCAAATCGATCGACCAGCCCGGGGCGAGGAAGCCGCGTGCTGCCTGCGCCTTCTGGTCGGCGCTGTCATTGTCGAGCAAGGTGTCGACCAGGGCGAGGCGCGACAGATAGGCCTCAGCATCGGCGGCGGTTTCGATCGTGTGGCTGCTATTGAGGAAGTCGGGGGTCGAGAAATAGGCCCCGCCCTGCTGGAAGATGGGATAGGGCCGCTGGACGCTGTCGATCCCGAACTTGTCGCGCGCGATCAGGCCGGTTTCGCCCTGGTAGAGCACGACTTCGCGGTTGAGCTTGCCGGCGGTCGAGAGGGTCGCGGGATTGATCGCGCGGACCTGAGCCAGTTCGCGTTTGGCGAGGGCCAAATCCTCACGCCGCGCCCGGGCAGCGGGGCGGGTGTCGAACTGTGATTTCAGCGCCGCCAGCGGCCCCTTGTCGAGCCCAAGGCCGGTGGCGAAGCTTGGACTCCGCTTGACCCGGTCCATGAAGATCTTTTCGAGCAATGCATTAAGTTTCGCATCGCCCGGCGTCGCGGCGGGGGCGGGCTTGCCTTGCGCGAAAGCAGGAACGGCGGGGGCCAAAGCGGCGCTTGCGGCAAGCCCGGTGGTGGCAAGAAACTGGCGGCGATCCATGACTATCTCCCGAAATGATGTGCCGGAAGACTAAGCCCTGCGCGCGGCGCCGCAAGGCCGTTGGTCGAATGATTTCCTACGCTTGCAGTTGATATTGCAGGGGATCCTTCATCATCGAGCGAAACGGTCCGCAAGTTTCATATTCTCTTCGCGAATGATGCCGGGGATCAGGAACAGGTCGACCAAGAGCCAGATTCCCAGCGGAATCCAGAGCAAGAAAAAGCTGACCCACCCAAGCAACCAAAGGACCAATTGCGCGGCCGCGCTTCCGGACCTGCCGAGGTAAAAGCGATGCGCTCCAACTCCACCCAGGAAGACGCACAACAGATAAGCTACGCCCGCCGACTTGCGATTGGCATCGTACATCATATGGGCGCGCGCTATCGCCAGTCGATCGGTTTCATCACTCATTACACTACCCCCCTGAGATTGACGGATCGAAGCCCGAACTACCCGGCAAGTCAATGACTGTCGGGCGCGTCGGGCGTCCTTATGCCTGCAGCTGATATTGCTTGATCAGGTCATACAGCGTCGGACGGCTGATCCCGAGCAATTTGGCGGCCCCGGAAATGTTGTTGTCGGTGCGTGCCATTGCCTGGCGGATGGCGCGGCGGTCGGCGGTTTCGCGCGCGGCGCGCAGGTTGATGGCGCGCGATTCCTCCGGTGCCTGGGCAGGGCCGAGATCAAGGTCGGCGGCGCCGATAGTGCGCCCGTCGGCCATGATCACCGCGCGTTTGATGCGATTCTCCAATTCGCGGACATTGCCCGGCCACTTGTGCGCGTCGATCGCTTCGGCGGCATCGGGGCCAAGGCCCTGGACCTTGGGGTTCATGGTGCGCGCGAAACGGGCGACGAAATGACGAGCCAGGAGCACCGCATCGCCGGGCCGTTCGGCGAGGCAGGGGATCATCACCACGATCTCGGCAAGGCGATAGTATAGGTCGTCGCGGAAGCGCCCGCTTGCGATCATCGATTCCAGGTCCTGATGGGTGGCGCAGACGATCCTTGTGTCGACCGCGATAGTCGATCGCCCGCCGATCCGCTCGATCACCCGTTCCTGCAGGAAGCGCAGCAACTTGACCTGAAGCGGGAGCGGGATGTCGCCGACCTCGTCGAGGAACAGGGTCCCGCCCTGCGCCTGCTCGATCTTGCCGGGCGTGGTCTTGACCGCGCCGGTGAACGCGCCGCGCTCGTAACCGAACAATTCGGCTTCCAGCAAATTCTCGGGAATGGCGGCGCAGTTGATGGCGACGAATTCGCCGCGCTTGCGAGGGGACAGGTCGTGCACCGCGCGGGCCAGCAATTCCTTGCCGGTGCCGCTCGCGCCGAGCAGCATTACCGACACATCGGCTGGCGCGACCCGCTCGACGGTCCGCGCCACTTTCAACATTTCCGGCGAGGCGGTGATGATCGAGCCGAGCACGGTCGCCGCGCCGCCGCCGTCGCCCGCCTCGAGCCGGCGATTCTCCTGCTCGATTTCGTGGAGGTGGAAGGCGCGGGCGACGATCAGGCCGAGATCGTCGATATCGACCGGCTTGCGATAGAAATCATAGGCCCCGAGCGCGATCGCCCGAAGCGCGCTTTCGCGCGCGCCGTGGCCCGAAGCGACAATTACCTTGGTATCGGGTTTGAGCGCCAGGATCTCGCTCAGTGTCGCAAACCCTTCGGTGGCGCCGTCGGGGTCGGGCGGCAGGCCAAGGTCGAGCGTGACCACTGCCGGTTCGTGGAGGCGGACGAGGTCAATCGCCTGCGCGCGGTTGGTCGCGGCGACCACGCGATAGCCTTCATAGGCCCATTTCAGCTGGCGCTGCAGGCCCTCGTCATCCTCGACGATCAGCAGGATGGGGAGGTTCTTGTCGTCGGTCATGCGCGTTTCCGTATTTTCTCGGCGGCCGGCTTGGTCTCGGCCATGTGGATGGTGAATCGGCTGCCCTTGCCGGGCCGGCTGTCGACCGTCAGGCGGCCGCCCATCGACGCGACGAGGCTGCGCGCCTCGAACGCGCCGACGCCAAAGCCGCCGTCCTTGGTCGAGGCGAACGGCTGGAACAGGCGGGTGCGGATGAACTCGCTGTCCATCCCCGGCCCGTGGTCGATGATGGCGACGGTCACTTCATGGCCGTTGCCGCCCATGCGCACGGTGACCGCCTCGGTCGCGGCGCTGGCATCGACTGCGTTCTGCAGCAGATGGCCGATCGCCTGCTCGAGCAGCAACGGGTCGGCCATCACCCAATGATTGCCATCGCCGCTCAGCGTGACATCGTGATTGGCACGCCGCGCCGCGACCAAAGATGCGACCAGGGGACGCAATCGCGTCGGCTCAAGTCGCGCAGTGCGCTGATCCGAATCCGGGGTCAGCCGGGCAAGCAGATCGGTCATCTTGCCGACCGATCCGCGCAGCGTGGCGATCATGTCGGTGCGGAACTCGGGATTGTCGGCGTGGCGCTCGGCATTGCGGGCGACCAGCGACAATTGGCTGACGAGGTTTTTCACATCGTGAAGGATGAAGGCGAAGCGGCGGTTGAATTCGTCGAACCTTTGCGCCTGGGCCAGCGCCTGCTGGCCATGGGCTTCGGCGAGGCTGCTGGCGGCCTGGCGGCCGGCGGTCTTGAGCAGGTCAAAATCCTCCCAGTCGAGGGCACGGCGAAATTCGGGCGCGTCGAGCAGCACCAGTCCGATCAGCCGCCCGCCATGGACCAGGGGCACGCCGCACCACGCCTGCTCGTCGAGCCATGGCGGGATCGGCAAATTCGACCCGCCGAGCCGGTCGCCGCGGCGAAGCGCGTCGAAATCGAGGATCCGCGGTTCGCTTTCCAGCTCTGCCCAGCGCGCCTGATCGTCGCGGTCGGGGGTGAAGCCGGCGCCGTGCCAATTCCACTCCGCCGCTTGCTCGACCTGGCCTTGGTCTCCGGCCACCAGCAGCAGCCCGCCGGGGCTGTCGAGGATGTCGGCGAACGCCTTGACCAGTCGCTGCCCGAGGGGCGCGACGTCGGATCCCGAGCGGCCGATGGTGTCGGCAAAGCGCAGCCATTCGGTACGGTAATCGTAGCGATGCTCGAACAGATGCTTGGCCAGCTTGACCTTGGCCCATCCGCGCGCGTGCTGGCTCGGTAGCAGGACCATCGCCGCGACGGTCATCCCGGCCAGCATCGCCACCAGGATCGGGCGCGACCAGTCGAGCCCCGATCCGCGAAGCGCGGTGGCGAGGATCGTCATGGTCGCGAAATAGGCGCAGATTGCGAGCAAGGAGAGCGACTGGAAGGTGGCGGCGCGCGACAGGCGGATTCGCCAGCCGTCGGCCCGCCCGGCCCCGATCGCGAACAATGGCGCGGTCAGCGCGACCATCACCCCGCGCCATTCGCCGAGCCCGATGCTCGACGAGGGGTCGAGGTAGGCAAGCGTGTAGAGATTGAGGTCGTAACCCCAGGTCGCGACCAATGCGAGCATTGCCATGCCGATCGCCGTGCGACTGGCGGGATCGGCCTGGCCGTAGAGATTGTGGACCAGCACCAGCAGGCCCGCCGCGGCGGTAATTCGAAGCAACATTGCGGTGGCAGTGAACGCGGGCTCAATTCCTGCGGCAAGCGGCAGCAAGTCGGCGACCATCTGCAGCCCGAGCACCGCGCCAACCGCGCCATAGACCAGGCGAACGCCGCGCTGGCGCTCGACCGCCTCGCCCCCGCCCGACAGGCTGTGGAGCAGGGCAAGCCAGGTGATATTGCGGAAGGTCTCAGCCAGTTGAGTGAGCGGCGCGCCGGGCGCAATCGCCCCGAGCCACGACCAGCAGGCGGTCAGCGCAAACCCGGCCAGCATTAGCCGCTGCGCCGGAAGCCGGACGCCGGCCTTCAGCCGCCACAGGATGAGTGCGATGAACAATAGCGCGGCAATCGCCTGCGCCGGAAAGGCGATCCAGCCGTTCATTGGGGCTCAAGTGTCAAATTCACCGACATGGTGCGCAGTGTCGGATAAATTTACAAACAAACCCTGAAGACGGCGCTATGCTGGGCGAATGAGCATTCAAAAAAGGCAGATCGGGACCAGCGGATTAGAAGTCGCACCGCTGGCGCTTGGCGGAAATGTATTCGGCTGGACCGCCGACGAGCAGGTGAGTTTCGACCTGCTCGACGCGTTCGTCGATGCCGGGGGGACGATGATCGACACCGCCGATGTCTATTCGGCCTGGGTGCCGGGCCACGTCGGCGGCGAGAGCGAGACGGTGATCGGCAAGTGGTTGAAACACGACCCGGCCAAGCGCGAGCGGATCGTGATCGCGACCAAGGTCGGCTTCATGGCCGGACTCGCGCCGGACACCATCGCGCCGACCTGCGACGCTTCGTTAAGGCGGCTGGGGGTCGAAACCATCGACCTTTATTATCAGCATAAGGACGATGAAAGCGTCCCGTTGGCCGACAGCCTCGGCGCGTTCGACGCGCTTCGCCGTGCGGGCAAGATCGCCGCGATCGGGCTCAGCAATTTCACCGCGCCGCGGGTAGAGGAAGCGCTCGACACGAGCATCGCCAACGGGTTCGACCAGCCAGCCGCGCTGCAGAATTGGTACAACCTCGTCGAGCGCGGAAAGTATGAGGGGGCGCTGCAGGACGTGACGGTCGGGCGCGGGCTGGCGATGTTCCCTTATTACGGGCTCGCCAACGGCTTCCTCAGCGGCAAGTATCGGTCGAAGGACGATCTCGCCCAAAGCCCGCGCGGCCTGCGCAGCGTCGACTATCTCGAGGGCAAGGGACCGCGCGTGCTGGCGGCGATGGAGGAAGTGGCGGGCGAAACCGGGGCGGCGATGGCGACTGTCGCGCTTGCCTGGCTCAAGACCCAGCCCGGGATCACCGCGCCGATCGCCAGCGCGACCAGCCTGAAGCAATTGCAAGAATTGATTGCGGCGCTGTCGCTCGAGCTTACCCCTGGCCAGATTGGCGCATTGAACGCCGCCAGCGAGTGATCGCTAAAGCTTCATTCCGAACGAGACGAGCAGGCCTTCGCCGCTATAGCCATCGGTCCAGCGGTCGACCAATTGCTGGTAGCTGCTGACCGCGGTGGTCGAGCGATCAAGCTGCCGACGATAGTCGATCTTGAGGCGCAGGTCGTTACGATCGAAGCGCTTCCGCAGATAGTCGGTGAGGTCGAGCGATGCGCTGATCTGTTGCCCGCTTCGGGCGGTAAGGAAAGACAGGTCGTCGCTTTCCATCCGCCCGCGATCCTGGCTCAACTGCACCATCAACCGCGGGCCGTTCCTGCTTTCGTAGGCAATCGACCCGCCGAAGGCGACGTTGCGGTCGTCGAGACCGGAGCCGCGCGTCGAGCGATTGGCGGTGACGGTCGCATCGACCCCGAACCGCCATCCGCCAAGGTGGACCATATGCGCCATCTGGACCATTTGATCGTCACGCAGGCCAAGGTCCGCGGTCGATCCGACCCGGCGGTCGCGCCAATAGCCGAGGGTGGTTTCGCCGATCGGCGTTTCCCAGGTGGCGTTGAGCTCGATGCCTTGCCGCTCGAACCGCTCGGCTGAGCCAGCGAAGCGGCTTTTGCTGCTGCCGCGGCGAAGCGCGATCATGGCATAGCGCGGGAGCAAGGCCGCCGGCAGGCGTTCGTCCATCGCCAGCGCCGGAGCCATTGTCGCCAGGTCGAATTCGAGCGTCGCGCTGTTGGTGTCGGAGCGCGACAGATACTGGCTTGCACCTTCGCCGGTGCCGAACTGGCCATGCATCGTGCGGACACTTAAGGACAGACCATTGCGGCTGACACCGACTCGTCCCGACGCGAAGGTGCCGAAGCGGCCCTGGTAATCGTCGATCGCGGCAGTGAATCGGGCGCGCCGCCAATTGAGGGTTGACGACAATGCCAGCCGGCGGCCGGGAAGCGCGAGGCTCGCGCCGTCGGCGAGTGCCTGGCCGATCAAGAAATCGTCGCTGGCGTCGGACATTTCGCCGGCCACCGACCAACGCAGCCGGTCATTGTCGGCCAGCTTGACGTCGAGCCGCACCATGTGCGCCGTCCCGGCGCGCTGTTCGACGCGGCCCGACGCCCGGTCGGAGAATTCGCTAAGCCCCATCTGGGTCGTCAATGTCAGTCGATCGTCGAGCAGGCGCGCCGTCATCCCGGCGATCATCACCCGGTGATCATTGCCCAGCCGCCGAGTGTCGCTCGCCACCAGCCGGTCGGCGGTCAATGTGTTGGCCGATCGGCTGGTCAGCGAGGTGAAGGATTCGATCGTGCCCAATGGGGTGGACTGCGTTGAGGAGAGGCGAAGACTCGTCGTGCCGTTGCCACTGACGCAGCGTGAAACTTTCGCCTCACCTGCTATCGTCGGCGCGCATGGATCGGCTGACGGCGAAAGCTCCGCGGCGCTGGCGCCCACGGCCGCCAATGCCCCGGCAGCGGTGCCGAGCAGTGCTCTTTTCACCGCGCGCACCGGACTAACCGCCGGTAGAGATGCGACAGGTCAGCGTCGCACGGCCGCCCGAGCTGGCAAGCATGCGCGTATCTGTCGTTATGCCGAGGAAATTACCGCCGACGATGACGGTGCAGGGGAATCCCCGCGCCCGGGTTGTCTGGGCCGGGATGAGCGCCGCCGGAATGTCGAAATGACAGGTTACCGAGCTCGAACCATTGCCTTTGAGCAATGTGTGCGATTCGGTCGTCGTAATTGGCGCGCCTTCCTGACCGCCAATCGTGGGAACAAACCCGGCGCACAGGCCATCGTTGGAAACCGTCGCCCCCGCCTGCGCCGCGGTCGGCATCGTCGCCAGTCCGAGCGCCATGGCAAGCGCCATTGGATAGATTATCCGCATTTTACCCTCCACTGCTGCGTGAAGATCGTCGGCGGCAAAACCCCACACGTCCGCTGGCGATCAATAGGGTTAACTTAGCATTTATTTAATCTGACTCAATGATAAGTTTTAGTCCCGATCTGGCACGCTCGAGGGCGGATCGTCAGCCCTTCTTGAGCAGGTCGAGCGCCAGCGCGGTCATGGCCTCGGTCGCCGTGGCAATCACCGTGTCGGCGTCGGGCGCCCAATAGGCGCTGTGGAGCGACGGCAGTTTGGCGGCATTGCCGTTCGCCGCCGCCCAGGTCGCGGCGGGGGTGCCGCCGACCCAGAAGATCAGGCTCTGGATCTGGTTGTCGGCCAACCAGAAGCGGCTGAAGTCCTCGCCCCCCATCACCGCCGGGGTCTTGACCGCGCGATCGGCCCCGAAGCGCTCGGCGAACAAGGCGAGCGCGCGGTCGGACAAAGGCTGGGTGTTGAAGGTCGCCGGCGTATATTCGGCCTCGCGGATCGTCACCACCGGCATCTTATCGTCGGGCATGCCAGCGGCAATCGCCTCGCCGCGAACAATCCGCCTGATCCCGTCGAGCAACAGCTTGCGCACCTCGGGGGTGTAGCTGCGCACCGTGAGTTGCAGCCTGGCCTCGTCGGAAATGATGTTGTGCTTGGCCCCGGCCTGGAAACTGCCGACCGTGACCACCGCCGGATTGGCCGGATCATTCTCGCGGCTGACCAGTGTCTGCAGCGTGGTAACGATGCGGCTGGCCAGCACGATCGGGTCCTTGGTGGTCTGCGGATAGGCGCCATGTCCGCCGACGCCTTTGACGCTGATGTCGACGCTGTCGACATTGGCGAGCGCATAGCCTGGCGTCACCCCGATCACCCCGGCCTTGATCGCCGCGGCGTCGTGGAACCCAATCACCGTCGAGGGCTTGGGGAAGCGGGTGTAGAGCCCGTCGTCGAGCATCGCCTTGGCGCCCTCGCCGGTTTCCTCGCCGGGCTGGGCGATCAATACCAATGTGCCCGACCATTCGCTTTTGCGCGCGACGAGCAGTCGGGCGGTGCCGATCCAGCTGGTGATGTGCGTGTCATGCCCGCAGCCGTGCATCACGCCCGTCTCGACTCCCGAGCGGGCCATCGCCCGGACCTTTGAGGCGTAGGCGAGGCCGGTCTGCTCGACGATCGGCAGGCCGTCCATGTCGGCGCGGATCATCAAGGTCGGACCGGCGCCATTCTTCATCACCGCGACCACCCCGGTCTTGCCAACCTTTTCGGTGACGGTGAAGCCGAGTTTTTTCATCTCCGCCGCCAGCTTGGCCGGGGTGCGGACCTCCTGCATGCTGAGCTCTGGATTGGCGTGGAAGTCGCGATACATCGCCATCAGCGAGGGCATGTCCGCCTTGACCGATTCGCCGATCGTCGCGGCGGATGTCGGTGCCGCGATCAGCGCGACGGCGGTAGCGGCAAGAAACAGGCGATGGTTCATAAAATCCCCCTCAGCGAGCCGGAACCAGCTCGATCACGTCCAATGTCGATTCAAATGCCGGGCGCGGCAATACCATGCGCCAACGCTCCGAGCCGATCCGCTCGACGAAGGCCGCGACGTCGCGGTCCGGGTCGCGGCCATATTGAATCGCGCGGCTTTCGTCGCCGAGCACCAGAGTGCCGAGGAACACCTGGCGCATCGAATCGCCGGGGAAGATCATGCCGACCGGGCGCTGGGAGCCGCTCAATTTGGCGAAGCCCTGCCAGCGCCCGTCTTGTTGGACCCGGCAGTTGAACGCCGGATAAGCGACATATTCGAGCAGGCCGGGCTTCTTGGCGCCCAGCTTGATCACCCGGCAGCGATAGTCGCCATTGGGGATCGGCGCGCCGCCGATCGCCGCGTCGGGGTCGAGCAATGCGCCCTCGGCAGCGATCGTCGCACCATGGCCGCCGGCCCGCGCCTTGCCCAGCGCCTCGACGAAGGCGTCGCGCCAGTCGCGCAGGCGGGCGCGGTCGGCACCGGTCGCGGCGGCGCGCCACTCGCCGGTCGGGGCGGGGATGATTTCGCGCGGGCCGGTGAGCAGGCTGCACCCGGCAAGGGCGAGGGAAGCGGCGATGGTGAGGAAGCGAGTCATTCCCGTCAGCCTATTGGGCCGTCCAGCCGCCGTCCATCGACAAGTTGGCGCCGGTGATCGACGCCGCGCCATCGCCCGACAGGTAAAGCGCCAGCCCGGCGACTTCCTCGGGCGTGACGAAGCGCTTCGTTGGCTGGGCGGCGAGCAGCACATCGTTGATCACCTGGTCGCGGGTTAGACCGCGGGCCTTCATCGTGTCGGGGATCTGGTTTTCGACCAGGGTGGTCCAGACATAACCGGGCGAAATGCAGTTGGCAGTGATGCCGTCCCTGGCGGTTTCCAGAGCCACCGTCTTGGTGAAACCGGCAACGCCATGCTTGGCCGCAACATAAGCGCTCTTGTTGGGGCTTGCGACCAGGCTGTGGGCCGAGGCGGTGTTGATTATCCGCCCCCAACCCTTGGCGCGCATGCCGGACAAGGCGAGCCGCGTGGTGTGGAACACCGCGGTCAGGTTGATGGCGATGATCGCGTCCCATTTTTCGGGCGGGAAGTCGGCCACCGGGGAGACGAACTGGATCCCCGCATTGTTGACGAGAATATCGGGCGAGCCGATTTCGGAGGTGCAGCGCGCCATCATCTTTTCTATCTGGTCGACCTTGCCGAGGTCGGCGCCATCGTGGAGCGCGGGCATGCCAGACGCCTTGGTCAACTCGGCGCAAATCCCCTCAATATCGTCCTTGTCGCCGAAGCCGTTGGTCATCACGCTAGCGCCTTCGGCGGCAAAGGCGCGGGCGATGGCGAGGCCGATGCCCGAGGTCGATCCGGTGATCAGGGCACGCTTTCCTTCAAGCAACATTTATCGTCCTTTCGATGGCTCGCGCCGTGTCGCCCTAGCGGGATGGATTTGCAACCGTTACGCTGACTCAAGCATTGAGGCGGAACGACGAGCGGGAGACAGAAGATGCGGCTGGGCGATGGACCAGGTAGCGGGAATTTCGAGGATCGGACCGGCCAGAGTGGCGGCGGCGGTGGCGGCCTTGGCGGCGGCCTGATCGGGCTGCTGTTGCCGCTGATCGCCTCGCGCTTCGGGATTGTCGGCGTGCTGGTGCTCGGCCTTGGCTACTGCGCGTTGACCTCGATGGGCGGTCTCGGTGGCGGCGGCGGTTCACCGACGACGACCGGCAAATCGACCCTGACTGCCGAACAGCAACGCGTGCTGACCGGCGTGCTTGGATCGACCGAGCAGGTGTGGGGCAAGATCTTCCAGCAGTCGGGCGCGCAGTACAAGCCAACGCGGCTGGTCGCGTACAGCAATCAGAACAGCTCGGGCTGCGGCGCGGCGCAGGCGGCGATGGGGCCATTCTATTGCCCGACAGACCAGAGCATCTACATCGATCCGCAATTCTTCGACGAACTGGCGCGCCGCTTCCAGGCGCCGGGCGACGCGGCGCAAGCCTATGTCATCGCCCATGAAGTCGGCCATCATATCCAGTACCTCCAGGGCACGCTCGACCGCGCCCAGTCGGCGCAGGCGCGGTCCAGCACCGCAGCCGGCAATGCCGTCCAGGTCGGGGTTGAACTGCAGGCCGACTGCTACGCCGGCGTATGGGCCAAACAGTCCGGCCTGCTCGAGGCGGGCGATATCGAGGAAGGGATGCGCGCCGCCGAGGCGATCGGCGACGACACGCTGACCAAGGGCCGCGTCTCGCCCGACAATTTCACCCA
>JBKJNP010000092.1:0-7247 GCA_046593565.1 Sphingomicrobium sp.
GCCGGCTTAACCCAACCAGGCGCCGGCGCATAAAGCGGCTTGTCGCCCGCGTGCGCGATCGTGACGCAGCTGCACAGAGCCGCAAGTAAAGCGATTGATTTTCGAAGCATCCGATCCCCCCAAGTCCGCTGAGCCTAGCGTTTGGCGGATCGCGCACAAGCATTTGTGCGACGCATTTGGCCCGTTTCAGATCACGCGTCAGTGCGCGTGGAAATAATCGTGAAGCAATTGGGCCATCGCCTTGCTCACTCCCGGCGCCTTTTGCAGGTCTTCGAGGCTCGCCCCGCGCACCGCGCGGGCGGTGCCGAAGTGCATCAGCAGCGCCTTTTTGCGGGCGGGGCCGATGCCCGGAACGTCGTCGAGCGGAGAGGCTCCGATCGCCTTGGCGCGCTTCTGGCGGTGCGCGCCGATCGCGAAGCGGTGGACCTCGTCGCGCAGCCGCTGGAGATAGAATAGCGTCGGCGAATTGACCGGCAGCGTGATCTCGCGCCCGTCCATCAGGTGAAACACTTCACGCCCCTCGCGGCCATGGTCCGGCCCTTTGGCGACTCCAACCAGGCACACATCCTCGATGCCCAGGTCCTCGAGCACGCCCTTCACTGCGTTCAATTGCCCGCGCCCGCCGTCGATCAGCACCAGATCGGGCCAGTCGCCCTGCGTCCGATCGGGATCTTCGGCCTGCGCCCGCGCGAAGCGCCTTGCGAACACTTCGCGCATCATTGCGAAATCGTCTCCGGGCACGGTCTCGGGGTTCCGGATGTTGAACTTGCGATATTGCCCCTTGCGGAACCCCTCGGGGCCCGCGACGATCATCGCGCCAACTGCGTTGGTCCCCTGGATATGGCTGTTGTCATAGACTTCGATCCGGTCGGGGCTGTCGGGCAATTCGAACAATTCGGCGACTTCGCGCAGCAGTCGCGCCTGGGTCGTGCTCTCGGCCATCCGCCGGTCGAGCGCCTCTACTGCGTTGCGTGCCGCCTGCTCCATCAGCCGCCTGCGCGGACCGCGCCGGGGCACCGACATCTCCACCTTGTGCCCCGCGCGCTCGGCCATCGCCTCGGCCAGCAGTGCCGCCTCGGCGAGCTCGCGATCGACGAACACTTGTCTGGGCGGCGGCACTTCCTCGTAGAATTGCATCAGGAACGCGCTGAGCACTTCGTCCTCGGGCACGTCGTTGGTGTGCGCCGGGAAGAAGCTCCGATGCCCCCAATTCTGCCCGCCGCGGATGAAGAAGGCCTGGATTCCCATCACCCCCTGCTTGCACGCCATCGCGAAGATATCGGCGTCGCCCATCCCCTCGGCGTTGATCGCCTGGCTGCCCTGGATGAAGGTGAGCGCCTTCAATCGGTCGCGCAGCACCGCGGCCTGCTCGAAGTCCATAGCCGCCGCCGCCGCCTGCATCGCCTCGCCAAGCTTGGCCTGCACCTTGGTCGATTTGCCGCACAGGAAATCGCGCGCGTCGCTCATCAGTTCGCTATAGCCCGCCTCGTCGATCCGCCCCACGCACGGCGCCGAACAGCGGCGGATCTGATAGAGCAGGCACGGCCGGTCGCGCGTCGCGAAAAAGCCGTCGGTGCAGCTTCGCAGCAGGAACAGTTTCTGGAGCGCGTTGAGCGTCTTGCGCACTTGCCCCGCCCCCGCGAACGGCCCGAAATAATCGCCCTTCGCGCGCCGCGCGCCGCGGTGGAGCTGGACCCGGCCAAAGGCATGATCGGCGCGCAGCAGAATGAAGGGGAAGCTCTTATCGTCGCGCAGCAGCACGTTGTAGGGCGGGCGGTATCGCTTGATCAGCTGCGCCTCGAGCAGCAGCGCCTCGGCCTCGGTCCGCGTGGTGACGATCGTCATGCTGCGCGTCTGGCTGACCATCCGCGACAGCCGCTTGGACAGCTTGGCAACCTGAGTATAGCTGGTCACCCGATTCCTGAGCGCCTTGGCCTTGCCGACATACAGCACGTCGCCCTTGGCATCCTGCATCCGGTACACCCCCGGGCGCGCCGGCAGCGTCTTCAGCACATTCCGGATCGCCGCCACCCCTGCCTCCAGGTCGGGTGTGTCCGACCCTCGCACGGTATAAGTCGCCGCCTCCTCATTGAAGCGCGCGGCGGCATTGGGTTGGTCAGGGCGGTCGGCTTTGCTCACGGGCTATGACTTAGGGAGAAGCGGGGCGGGATGCGAGGGGGTGCAACGTAAAGCCGAGATGTCCGCTTTCGACCCATTGCGGACATCCGGGGGTGGTGCGAAGTAGGGATTACGGTGACGGATTACGGTGCGGTGCGGATTACGGTGCAGATTACGGCAGATTACGGTGACAGCTTACTCAATGCACTTAATTGTATCCTCGCGCAGAGACGCAGAGGAAACAGGCTCACTATGCGCCTCTGCGCGTCTGCGCTTCTGCGCCTCTGCGCGAACAAACATTATCCGCTTCCAAAATAGGATTTCGCCTGCTTGGCTCCCTCCAAGGCGACTCGCGTGTCTGTGGCTCTTTCCGATTGTCGAATGATCCTCGTTTCGTGCCCGCGCGGCATGGATTTCGCCGCGCCTATCTTGCGACCAACATTCCAAAGTTGATTCTGAAGTTTACGACCCCCCGGTTGAGGGGGTGATGTATCAACTTCGGCCTGTTTACCCCGCGCTCCGAACCACCTCGACAACCTCGAACTCGAACGACCGCCACCCCCGCTGCCGCGCCGCCTCGTCCGCCGCGGTCCGCTTGCGCTTTGCCTCGGCGAGCGACTTGGTGTGGCCCCAGAAGACTTCGGTCTTGCCATTCTCCAGCACCGCGACGATCCGCCAATAATGGGTGAAATTGGCTGCCGTAGGCCCGATCGTCTTGACCGTGCCATCGGGCAATGTCGCGGTGAGGAGATGCTTTCTGGCCAAGTCTGCGGATGTAGTCGCGGGGCGCGCGACACGCTAGGGTGCGGCGGCACGGGAGGATAGGATGATCGGCGCATCGAGAAGGCATCTGGGCGAGGTCGGCGAAGGCTATTTCGAGCATTTGCGCTTCGCCGCGAAGGTCGGCGCAGTGGCGATCGGCGGCGGGCTGGCCTGTTTCGCCCATGCCCTGGTGCCGGCGCTGTTCCCGACCACCGGCAGCAGCGCGATCCGCCGCGTCAACCGGATGATCGACGAGCGGGCTCGCCCGACTTAGGGCGCCGTCGCCGCGGCAAGCCCCGCCAACGCCCGACGCCGACCCGGCGCGGCCGCCAGCGTCGCCCGATACGCCGCCGCCGCCTCGTCCTTGCGACCCAGCTTGAGCAGATGATCGGCGAGCAATTCGCTGCTTGGCTTGGGCAAGGCCGGCGGTCCGAATTCGACCGGCAGGCCACGCTCGGCTTCGGCCGCAGCGCGCAACATCGCCAGTCCTTCGTCGTGCCTTCCCTCGGACAAGGCCGATAGCGCCGCGCCTTGGGCCATGGCGCGCACGATCCAGCCCGGAGTGGATTTGTCGTCGGGCCGGTTCTTGGCGAGGCTGGCAAGTACCCCGGCGCCGCTCGCCGCCAACGTTCGCCGCGCCGCCGACTGCTGCGGGCCGTCGGCGATCATCGCCGCATAGGCGGTCCAGAAGCGAGCGACGGGGAAGGCCTCATCGAGTTTCGGCGTGGCTGCGGGAGCGCGACCCAGTTCGACCGCCACCCGGCTGGCCAAGTCGGCCCAGCTTCCGAACGAATTGCCAGTCCCCGTTCCATCGCCTGCCGCCGCCGCCTGCTCGACCTGACGTCGGCAAGATTCAACCATTGCCGCCGGATCGCGGCCCTGCTGAAGTTGGGCGTAAACCAGCCATTCGGCATAATGGCCGCAAGACGTGGAGGTCTTGCCAGCCGCCGCGCGCTGGCCGTTGACGATTGTCATTGCCGCCGCATTGGTTTTCTCGACATCCGCCCAATGGCCGAGCGCGAGATAGATGTGCGAGGTCATGTGCATCGCATGGCCAGCGTCGGGTGCTACCGCCGCGTATCGCTGCGCCATTCGAAGCCCGAGCGGGGCATGGTCGGGATCGTCATAGGCGTGGATCAGGTAATGGAGCACGCCGGGGTGCTGCTGATTGGCTGGATAGACCTCCTCCAGCATCGCCGCGGCGCGCATGTAGAGCGGGATCTCGCGGCCATTGTGGGCCAGCCCCATGATCGATAAAGCGGTGAAGCTGCGCACGTCGACATCGTCGGGGAAGCGCGCGAACATCGCCTCCATCGCGCGATTGTACGCCTGGTCGCGGCTGATCTTGGTAGGCCCCTCGTACAGCGCCTCGATCGCCGCGAGGTAGAGATGCTCCCTCTCGGTCCTGGCCTTGGCGTGGCGCTGCGCCGACGTCGCGCCGAGCTTGGCGAGCGCGGCGCGGCCCTCGTCGAGATCGACGTCCATCCACAACGGATAATTGTGCGACATCGCCTCGCCCCAGGCGACCATGACGTTGTTCGGTTCGGCGGCGCGGGCAGCCACGAACGCGGCGCGGGCGCGGTCATATTCGAAATTATGGAGCAGGTGCAGGCCGCGGGCGAACGCTTCGGTCGGCGCAACGCGCTCGCCAGCGACCGATCCGCCATGTTCGCCATGCTGCGCCGCGGCGGGCCCCGCTACTGCCAGCATCATCGCGGTGCCAGCCAGTTTCAATGCCAAGCTGAACATCATTCGCCCCCCGGATCGTGACCGGACCAGTTTGCATCTTTCCGGGGCAGAAAGCCATCCGCCTGTTAGTCCGACGCCGACGGTGGTCCGGGCTCAAGTATCTGGAGGAGATCGAGCTGGTCCGACAATGGCGCTTCACGCTTCTGGTAAGGGCGCCATTCGCCGGGCCCAATCCGGATCAAAGGTGTGCGGCAGAACCGGCAGGGCGATCGCCAACCCTCATGGGTCGGCCGGGCGCGACGGCGGTGACGGACATGGCCGAATATAGTGCAAAATAGCCGCAGCATCCGGGCCACCCCAGCCTAAGAGTTCGGCTCCCCGGCAAGGCGGACGGTATCAGCTTGTTAATCGCAAGGAAAGCTGGCCTCAGGCAGCGGCGCGGGCCTGTTCTTCCTCCTCGTCGAGCATCCAGTCGACCGCGGCGCGGGCATGGATCGCGCCAGTGTCGTAGACCGGGAGCACATTGGCTCGCACGTCGACCGCCATCACCAGCTCGGTGCAGGCCAGCACAATCGCCTGGACCTTCTGCTTGGCGAGTTCGGTGATCAACGTCTTCAGCTTGCGCTGGCTGTCGCGGACCACGTGGCCCGCCGTCAGTTCTTCGTGAATGATGCGGTCGACTTCATCGATCCAGCCCTGCTCGATCGACACGCAGTTGATCCCGCGCGCCTCGATCCTCTCGCGGATGAACAGCTCGCTCATGGTGAAGCGGGTGCCGAGCAATGCGACCCGGCTGCGACCGTCGGCGGCGAGCCGGTCGGCGGTGGGGTCGGCGATGTGAAGGATCGGCAACCCGGTTTCCGCCGCAACTGCGCCCTCGACCTTGTGCGAAGTGTTCGACGCCAGCAGCAAGGCCTCGGCCCCGCTCACCTTCAGGCGCCGCGCAGCCTCGACCACGATCCGCGCCGCGCCATCCCAGTCGCCTGATCGCTGCATGGCGGCATACGGCGCGAGGTCGAGGCTTTCGATCGCCAGCGTTGCGCTATGCAGGCCGCCCAGGCGCTGCGCGACGAGGCGGTTGATATGCCCATAGTAAAGCGCGGTCGACGACCAGCTCGTCCCGCCGATGATGCCCAGCTTCTTCACTTGTCGACCCCTTCCCGGACTCGCCACCGCCGGTGGTCCGGCTGGGGGCTTGAACCCAGATACACTGGCGTCGGCGTAGCTTCGAAATGCCGTTAACCCAAGGGTTTAACGCACTTTACCGCCAGTTTTATCGTCCGATGGTCACCCCAAAGCCTTGACGATTTCCTCCACCATCTTCTTGGCGTCGGACAGCAGCATCATGGTGTTGTCGCGATAGAACAGCTCATTATCGACCCCGGCATAGCCCGCGCCACCCATCGAGCGCTTGATGAACAGCACGGTCCGCGCTTTCTCCACGTCGAGCACCGGCATGCCGTAGATCGGGCTGGTCTTGTCGGTCTTGGCGGCGGGATTGGTGACGTCGTTGGCACCGATCACGAAGGCGACGTCGGCCTGGGCGAATTCGCTGTTGATATCCTCCAGCTCGAATACCTCGTCATAGGGGACATTGGCCTCGGCCAGCAGCACGTTCATGTGCCCCGGCATTCGGCCCGCGACGGGGTGGATGGCATATTTGACCTCGACCCCCTGCTTCTTGAGCATATCGCCCATTTCGCGCAGCGTGTGCTGCGCCTGGGCCACCGCCATGCCGTAGCCGGGGACGATGATCACCTTGTCGGCCTGCTGCATCAGGAACGCTGCGTCCTCGGCCGATCCGCGTTTATACGGGCGGTCGATTGCTTCGGCAGCAGGACCGCCCGCGACCGCGCCGAAACCGCCGGCGATGACGCTGATGAAGCTGCGGTTCATCGCGCGGCACATGATGTAGCTGAGGATCGCGCCCGACGAGCCGACGAGGGCGCCGGTGATGATCATCGCGGTGTTGCCGAGGGTGAAGCCCATCGCCGCCGCGGCCCAGCCGGAGTAACTGTTGAGCATGCTGACCACGACCGGCATGTCGGCCCCGCCGATCGGAATGATCAGCAGGAAGCCGATGGCGAAGGCGAGGATGGTGATCGTCCAGAACACCCACGGCGCCTGGTCCTGGGTGAAATAGGCGATCAGCCCGAGGATCGCGACCAAGGTGCCGAGATTGAGGACGTGGCGCAGCGGCAGCAGGATCGGCGCGCCGCTCATGTTGCCGTTCAATTTCAGGAACGCGATCACCGAGCCGCTGAACGTGATTGCACCGATGGCGACGCCAAGGCCAAGCTCGATCCGGCTCGCGGTGTGAATTCCGCCTTCGCCGAGGATGCCGAACGCACTCGGATTGAGGAACGCCGCCGCGCCGACCAAGACCGCCGCCATGCCGACCAGCGAGTGAAATGCCGCCACCAGCTGCGGCATCGCGGTCATCTGGATCTTGCGTGCGGTGACCAGGCCGATGGCGCCACCGATGGCGATGGCGATGCCAATTTCCATTGTCGAGGCGATATCGTGGATGGCCAGCGTGGTGACCATGGCGATCGCCATACCGATGATGCCGAGCCGGTTGCCGCGCTGGCTGCTTGCCGGGCTCGACAGGCCGCGCAGCGCGAGGATGAAGCAGATACCGGCGATGAGGTAGGCGATGAGGACCCAGGCCGGGGTCG
>JBKJNP010000099.1:0-7149 GCA_046593565.1 Sphingomicrobium sp.
TATCTGCCGATCGACCGCGACCTGGATTATGTCGCGATCAAGGAGAGCATCTTTCCGTTCGCGCGCTTCCCGGGGACCGATCCAGTATTGGGACCAGAAATGAAGAGCACCGGCGAAGTCATGGGAATCGATGTGGATTTCGACATTGCCTTCGCCAAGTCACAGCTCGGGGTAGGGGTCGTGCTACCCGATAGCGGCGCGGTGTTCATTTCGGTCAAGGACAGCGACAAGGACCATATCGTCGTGGCCGCGAAGCTGATGGTTGAACTGGGTTTTTCGATCATCGCGACCGGTGGCACCGCCGATCACCTCGCGGCGCAGGGGCTGCCGATCGAAAAGGTCAACAAGGTGGCGCAGGGCCGCCCGCACATCGTCGACCGCTTGCTCGATGGCGGAGTGCAATTGGTGTTCAACACCACCGAGGGCTGGCAGTCGATGAAGGATAGCTATTCGATCCGCGCCACGACCCTCAATCGCAAGGTGCCCTATTTCACCACCGCGGCGGCGAGCCTTGCCGCGGCGCGCTCGATCAAGGCGCTCCGAGCCCTTGGGCGCGGGCTTGGCGCCGATGGCCAGGGAGGGCGGGCGCTTGAAGTCCGCTCGCTACAGGACTATTATTCGTCCTCCACTTAATGATTTTCCATCAAATCCCGGAAAATGCGCGTGGCGCCGCCATTCCGGCAGGGCGCTCGCCAGCGGGGTTTTGAGCCAAAGGATAGAATGAGATGTCGAGCGAAAAGGTGCCGATGCTGGCCGAGGGCCACCGCCAGCTGACCGACGAGGCGAAGCGGCTCAAGCTTGAGCGGCCCGAGATCATCGAGTCGATCGAGGTCGCGCGGGCGCACGGCGATCTCTCCGAAAATGCCGAATATCATGCCGCCAAGGAGCGCCAGGGCCAGATCGAGGCGATGATCGCCGACATCGACGACCGCCTGAGCCGCGCGCTGGTGATCGATCCGACGACTTTGGCGGGCGACAAGGTGGTGTTCGGCGCGACCGTCACCCTGCTCGACGAGGACGAGAAGAAGATCCGCTACCAGCTCGTCGGGCAGACCGAAGCGGACGCCAATCAAGGCCGGATCAGTTACAATTCGCCGCTCGGTCGCGCGCTGATCGGGCGTCAGAAGGGCGAGGAGGTCGAAGTGACGACGCCCGCCGGCGAGCGCTATTACAAAATCGCCAAGATCGAATTCATCTAAGTCCCGTGATGGACCTCCGCCAGCGCGCGACCCTGGTGCTGATGGCGGTGACGGCCTTGGTCACGCTCGGCATCTGGGCGACCGGCAACCTCGCCAACGCCGCGACCGGCATGGGCTTCATCGCCGCGCGGGTCGGCGGCTTCCACATCAGTCCGGCGGTGCCGGTGTGGCTGACCCCGCTGACGGCGACCCTGGTTCGCGGCGATTTCCTGCATCTTTTGTTCAACTTCGTGCTGTTTGCTTATTGCGGGCGGCAAGTCGAAGGCGTGATCGGGGCAGGGCCGCTGGTCGCGCTTTATGTTGTGGGGGCCTACGTCGCCGCGGCGGGCCAATATGTGCTCGATCCCGCGACAACGCTCCCCGCGATCGGCGCCTCGGGGGCGATTAGTGCGCTGGTCGGGGCCTATGCGGTGAGTTTCGGCAAGCCCAAGCGGATTGTCGCCTCGCTGCGGCTCAATCGCTGGCTCAACATCGCCTGGCTGATGGCGGCGTGGGTCGGGATCCAACTGATAATCGGGTATCTGGGCGAACAGCAGGGCGTGATGATCGCGATTGGCGCCCATGTCGGCGGGTTCGTCGCCGGCGTGCTGCTCCAGCGGCCGCTGTTACTGTGGCGCTACCGCCGGGCCTGAGGCAACCCCGTCCGCCTCCGGCTCGAGCAAGCGGTGGAGGTGGACGACGACATATTTCATCTCGGCATCGTCGACCGTGCGCTGGGCGGCGCCGCGCCAGGCGTCTTCGGCCTCGGCGTAATTTTCGAACAGGCCGACTAGGTCGACCTTGTCCAGATCGACGAAATCGAGACCCTGCGGATCCTTGACCCGCCCGCCGAATACCAGGTGAAGTTTGCTCATGGCCGGGCGCCTAGCAGGTAAACTGAAGCCGGAAAACCGCCTTGCGGACGAGGACAGGCCCTCCCCCGCTCGCCTCCGGCGAGTTGACCCCTCCCGCGAGCGGGAGGGGAGTAGGGGTCACTCACCGCGCACCTTGGTGGCTGCGGCCTTGGCCGACGCCTTGAGCGCGTCGGTCGCGCCCTCCACGATCTTGCGGACCGTCTCGCCACCGGCGTCGCGGGTCAGGCCGAGCTCGTCGAGCCGTGCCTGGCCGGCATCCTTGGCGGCGCTGACCGCTGCGGCGGCCTTTTCCTTGAGGCTGTCGGTCACCGGGGCGAGCAGTTCGCGCTCGCGGCGGCTGGTCGGGAGCAAGGCGGCGAGGATCGCGCCTGCAACAATCCCGCCGGCAAGCACCGCCAGCGGCGCTTCGCCCAGCTGGTCGCTCGCCTTTCGTCCCGCCGCAGCGGCACCGTCGCGGGCGCTGTCATAGGCGGTGATGGCGCGCTCGCGGGCGCTGTCGATCGCGTCGTCCGCGCGGGCGCGCAGCGTCGGTTCAGCTTTGGGCTTGTTCTGCTTGGCGGTCATCGCTTGGTCTCCGTCTTGCGCGGCTTGCGCGGCGCGGCTGGTTTGAGTCGGGCCGCCGGTTTGCGCCCCGGCGGTTTGGATTTCTCCTTCGGAAGCGGGGCCGCAGCCTTGCCTGACGTCATGGCGTCATAAAATTTGCTGACCCCGTCCTTGATCGGCTCTCGTGCAAGGAACATCGTAATCGCGGCAATGATCCCGCCGGTTGCGACCGGACGCCGCTTGACCGCGTCGACCGCCTCCTCGGCCATGTCGGCGCCTTTCACCTTGGCGCTTTCCCATGCCTCTCGGGCGAGGGTCTTGGGCTGGAGCCGCTGCTGGAGTTCGCGCGCGGTATCGATCAACGCCTCGCGGGCTTCGGCGACGTTGGCCTGTGCTGCCGGAATGCGCTTGCTCATGCGCCCGCCTTCCAGCTCTTGACCGCTGCAAGCCCGAGCCCGCCGGCGACCAGCATCGCGATCAACGTCGCAAGCAAGCCGCCGCCGAGCGGGCCGAGCAGGGACGCGAGGGTCAGGACCAGGGTCAACACCAAGGCGATGACCGAGGCGAAACCGAACGCAATTGCCCCGCCGCCGAGGATGGCGGGCCATTTGACGCGTTCGACCTGACCCTCGGCGCGGGCGCGGACAAGGTCGACTTCGGCTTGGGCATAGGCCTTGCCGTCGTCGATTAACCGACCGAACAATTCGCCGATCGGCGCCTCGTCCACTTCGTCATCCATGTCCGCCCCCGGAGCCATGGTCAGGCCTTGTTCTTGTCGCTATCGAGCCCGGTCTTGACCAGCCGGGCAAGGACGAAGCCGACCACCGCCGCGCCAGCGAGCGCGATGCCCGGGCTGCGCTTCACGAAATCGCGGGTGTCGTCGATCAGCTCATCAGGGCTTTTGGCGGCAAGGCTGTTGGCGGCATTGTCGATCGCGCTCGCGGCTTTGCGGGCATAATCGCCATATTCGGCGCCCAGCCGCTCATCGATCCCGGCGGCGGTGTCGCCGACCAGCTTCGACACGCTGGCAAGCGCTTCGGACGAGCGCTCGAGGCCCTGGCCGACGAGGCCGCGGGTCTTGTCGGCGGCTTGGCCGGCGAGCTTGTTGCTGCTGGTCTTTACCTGATCGACCACTTTGGTGCGCTTACTGGGTTGGTCCACGATCAACTGCTCCTGATTATCGGTGGTGACGGCAGCGCCGGCGACGATCGAGTCGGTGCCCTCGGGAAGTTCATTCTGATTGGTCATTACGCTACTCCTTCTTCATCATGGAGAACCCCGATTCCCCGCGCTTCGTTCCGGCGACTGGCCGGATAAGTTGCGCACCTTGCCTCCCCAATATAGGGGCGCGGCGAACCGTTTCTACCACGTTACGGGCCATGAAGCAGGAATTCGCATATGACCGCGATCGTCGACATCCACGCCCGAACCATCCTCGACAGCCGCGGCAACCCGACGGTCGAGGTCGACGTCACGCTTGAAGACGGCAGCCTGGGCCGCGCCGCGGTACCGTCGGGCGCCTCGACCGGCGCGCATGAAGCGGTGGAACTGCGCGATGGCGACAAGAGCCGGTGGGGCGGCAAGGGCGTCGACCTAGCGGTGCGGAGCGTCAATGGTGAGATTGCCGATACGATCGTCGGATATGATGCCGAGGACCAGTCGTCGATCGACCTCGACATGATCGACCTCGACGGGACGGCCAACAAGGCGCGGCTCGGGGCCAATGCGATCCTGGGAGTCAGCCTGGCTGTCGCCCGCGCCGCTGCCGAAGCCCGGGGATTGCCATTGTATCGCTACGTCGGTGGGGTCTCGGCCGATTTGCTGCCGGTGCCGATGATGAATATCCTCAACGGCGGCGCGCATGCCGACAACAAGATCGATTTCCAGGAATTCATGGTCATGCCGACCGGCGCGGAGAGTTTTTCCGAAGCGTTGCGCTGCGGGACGGAGATTTTCCATGCGCTGAAATCGGCGCTGCACCAGGCGGGCCTGTCGACCGCAGTCGGCGACGAGGGTGGGTTCGCGCCCAATATCGGATCGTCGCGCGAGGCGCTCGACCATATCATGAGCGCAGTGACCGCCGCGGGCTACACGCCGGGCGACGACGTGATGATCGCGCTCGACTGCGCGGCGAGTGAATATTTCAAGGATGGCGCGTACCGCATGACGGGCGAAGGCAAGACCCTGTCGCCCGACGACAATGCCGCCTTCCTCGCCGATCTTGCCCGCGACTATCCGATCGTGTCGATCGAGGATGGCATGGGCGAGGATGACATGGCGGGGTGGAAGGCGCTGACCGAGCGGCTAGGCGCGACTCATCAATTGGTCGGCGACGATCTGTTCGTCACCAATACCGAGCGATTGGGGCAGGGCATCACCGACGGCATCGCCAATTCTATCCTGGTCAAGGTCAACCAGATCGGAACGCTCTCCGAAACCATCGCCGCGGTGCGGATGGCGCAAGCCGCGGGCTATACCGCGGTGATGTCGCACCGCTCGGGCGAAACCGAAGATACGACCATCGCCGACCTCGCGGTGGCGCTCAGTTGCGGCCAGATCAAGACCGGCAGCCTCGCCCGCTCGGATCGCACGGCGAAGTACAACCAACTGCTGCGGATCGAGGAAGAATTGGGCGATTCGGCGCGCTACGCGGGCGGAGCGGCGGTTAAAAATTGGAATTGCCGCGAAACCGCTTGATTCTTAACGCGGATTCTGATTCTGTTCCGTTATGGGAGGCGCCACGAAGAGCTTGGGGATGATCCGCCGCGCGGCGCTGCCGGCGCTGGCGTTGATTATCGTCGGTACGTTCGGCGGCCATGCCATCGCCGGGCCCAATGGCTTGTTCGCCTGGGGCGGCTATCATCGCGACCTCCAGGAGCGGCACATCGAACTCGCAGCCCTGGTGGCGGAGCGCGACCGCTTGAAGCACCGATCGTCGCTTCTCGACCCCAAAAAGGCCGATCCCGACCTTGGCGAGGAAATGATCCGCCGCGATCTTGGCCTGATCCGTCCCGACGAGGTGATCGTCCCGCTCGATTGATCCATTGCCGCGTTGCTGTGGCAATCCTATACGCGCCGCTTCACTGACCGACGAAAGAGGTTTTCGCGTGGCGCGTACCGCCCAGAAAAAGGCTGCCCCCGTGACTAGCGATATTGGCAGCAATATCGAGCGCCCGGCCCAGCCCAAGCCGTACAAGGCGTCAAAGGACGAACTGCTCGATTTCTACAAGCAGATGCAGCTAATTCGTCGCTTCGAGGAGCGCGCCGGGCAATTGTACGGGCTCGGGCTGATCGGCGGCTTCTGCCACCTCTATATCGGGCAGGAAGCTGTCGCGGTCGGGCTGCAGTCGGCGATGAAGGTCGGGCGCGACAGTGTGATCACCGGCTATCGCGACCATGGCCACATGCTGGCCTATGGCATCGACCCCAAATTGATCATGGCCGAGCTGACCGGCCGAGCTGCCGGCATTTCCAAGGGCAAGGGCGGATCGATGCACATGTTCAGCGTCGAACATGGCTTTTACGGCGGGCATGGCATCGTCGGGGCGCAGGTCAGCCTCGGCACCGGGCTCGCATTCAAGCACAAATATGCCAAGGACGGCGGCACCTGCCTGGCTTATTTCGGCGACGGGGCGGCCAACCAGGGCCAGGTCTACGAAAGCTTCAACATGGCGAAGCTGTGGGACCTGCCGGTGATCTACGCGATCGAAAATAACCATTATGCGATGGGCACCAGCGTCGAGCGGTCGGCGTCGGAGCCCGATTTCTACAAGCGCGGCGAAAGCTTCCAGATCCCCGGAATCCAGGTCGACGGGATGGACGTGCTGGCGGTGCGCGGCGCTGCGGAAGAGGCGATGGCTTGGACCCAGGCGGGGAAGGGGCCGATCATCCTCGAGCTGCTGACCTATCGCTATCGCGGCCACTCGATGAGCGACCCGGCCAAATATCGCAGCCGCGAGGAAGTGCAGTCCTACCGCGAAGGCCGCGACCCGATCGACCATGCCATACAGGCGCTGGAAAAGATGGGTGTGAGCGAGGAAGAGCTCAAGACAATCGATAATGAAATCAAGCAGATCGTGATCAAAGCTGCGAAATATGCTGAGGAAGCGCCGGAGCCTGAAGCGGCCGAATTGTTTACCGATGTGCTGGTGGAGTCCTACTGATGGGCATTGAACTCAAAATGCCCGCTTTGTCGCCGACGATGGAGGAAGGCACGCTCGCCAAATGGCTCGTCAAGGAAGGCGACAGCGTCGTCTCGGGCGACCTGCTGGCCGAGATCGAGACCGACAAGGCGACGATGGAATTCGAAGCCGTCGATGAAGGCGTGATCTCGAAGATCCTGGTCGCCGAGGGCACCGACGGGGTAAAGGTCGGCACGGTGATCGCGCTGATGGGCGGGGAAGGGGACTCCCCTCTCCCCTCGGGAGAGGGTGCTGAGCGCAGCGAAGCGGGCGAGGGCGATAAGGCGTCTCCCTCACCCCCCGCCGCTGACGCGGCTCCCCCCACTCCCAAGGAAGAGGGGATCAAGCCCTCCCCCCCGGCCAAAAGCGGCG